>DASTKD010000108.1:0-10116 GCA_035716135.1 Ktedonobacteraceae bacterium | reverse complement strand
GAACGTAGAGGGATGGTGGACGCGCTCAATCAGCACGTCGAGCAACTTCAGGAGAGCATCAGCGGCGGGCGAGAACGCCTGCGCATCGGATATCGTCCATCGTTCGCGGTAGACGAGACATGGAACACCATCCAGTCGCTTGAACACTATCGCAGGCAGTTGAGCGAAGCGCGGCGCAGGGAAATTCAGCAGGGCGTCTGCCTGCTGGGGCCGCATCGTGACGACCTGGATTTCGTAGTGAACGATGTGGATATGCTCACTTACGGCTCGCGCGGCCAGCAGCGCACAGCAGCGCTCTCCGCCAAATTTGGCGAACTGGCTTTCATGCGAGCGGCGACGGGCGAGGAGCCGATTCTGCTGCTCGACGACGTATTCAGCGAACTGGACGCGGCGCGGCGCGAGTACCTGCTGAACCAGGCGTTGCAACACGAGCAGACGCTGATTACCGCTACCGACTACAGCAGTTTTTCAGAGGAGGTTCTGGCAAAGTCCCATCGCTTCCAGGTCATCGCGGGCGAAATCGCTCATACCCACTTCTGATCCAGTTCGCTCCATTTCCCTTGCACATACGCCACATCTCCGGCGTTCGGCAGGCTTTCGCCGTAACGCACCATGATATAGGCATCCGTAATCGCTTCCAACTGCGGTTCGACCAGCGGCGTTTTTTCATCCAGGCGCTGGCGCAATTCGCCAGGCGTTTCGTCTTTCTTACGCGCGTATCCTCGCGCCGTCGCCTTCTTCAAGAAAGCGCGATAGATAGCGCGAATGTCGCGCGCCGCCGCATCGGCCGGCTCTAGCACTGGCGTAGTTGTAGTCGTCGATTCTGCTGCCGGTTGCGGCAGGAAACGCCCGAAGATGGAGCGCAGAATAGCTCGCAACTGGCTCCAGAAAAGCGTCCATGACCACAGGCTCTCATGAAAATCCCCATCGCGCAGCCGTCTGCGCGTGTTCGTTTTCTTGCGCTTGCGCAACGCTCGCCGCACCAGCAAGGCTATCACCAGTAATACCACCACCGGCACCAGGATTTTGAGCGTGAGCAACAACGCCGGGTTGGTAGCGTGAGAGACGGGCAGCGCTTTGAGCGGGTGCTGACCGAATTTTATCGGCGGGTTTGGTTTGGGCGGCGCTTTGGTGGGAACAAGATGGGTCAGCCAGTTGATGAGCCAGACGACAGGCGTGAGCAGGAAGATAGCAATATCGGCGAGTATACCGATCAACCAGCTATAAGCGTTAGCGATAGCTGAGCCGAGAGGAGCCAGCGTATGCAAGGCCGAGGTAAAAAACGCCGGACCGGCAAAAAGAGCGATGACCAGAGTGATAACCAGCAAGGCCGCTCCCAGCAGTCCCATCACGGTTAGCACGGCTCGCTCCTGCGTTACGACACTCCCCTGCAGGCCGGTGGTGTGGCTGCGTCGCACAAAGGCAATTCTTGCCAGCGAATGCGCCGCCAGCGATAAATAGAGGAACAGAGGGATAAGCAAGAAAAGCAGCGCCCCGGCGTGTAGCGCGGTGTTGCCGGCAGAGAATTGAGCGAGCAGCACAATGACAACGATCATTATGATGAGACCCATGCAAAGGGTGCGAAAGATCATAGACGGTTCAATGGTGCGACTCAAAAGAAGCAAGCCGCGCCAGCATAAAAGAAAGGAGAGCGCAACGATAAATACGACCTGGAAGAAATGGGTATTGAGGAACAGCACATCACTGAACATAGCCCCCAACCAGCGCGGATCGAAGATGCCCGAAACCGGTGCGTAGACCTGCAACCAGATGATGAAGAGGCAAAGCAAAACGGCCAGCGCGATGAACTGGGGCGCGTGTCGCGCATTTTCGTCTCTTCTATCGATAAAATAGAACAACCATTGCGTCCCGATGATGAAGACGAACGGGGTCCAGAATGGCAGGAGCGGCGAGTTCGTACCCAGAAAACCGGCCCCGGCCAGGCCAATCAAGGCTGCGGCGATCCAGCAGGACTCCATCGCGCCCAGCAAGCTCGGCAGCAGAAATTCCCCCAGACTGGTAATATCCGTATCCGGGGGCATCAATATATTTTGCCTGTGCCATTGCGCGGGCGATAGTATGCCTCTCTGCCTTTTTTGCGGCGATCTGGGAGGCTCCATCTGTAAGGGATTCATGGTCTTCCGCTCTTGTATTCACGGTCTGCCCGTATCAATTCTAAAACCCTGCTACGCGCATGTCAAGCCGATGGCTCCTACGCCAGCAAATTCAAGCTCAACTTCAGGGCGGTATCAACTTTCGCCAGTTCTTCGTTTGAGATGGAGCCGCGCCGGCGTAAGAGGCGCGATTTTTCGATGGTCATGACCTGCTCGCATTTGACATCGGTGTAATCCGTCAGGCCATTCTCTACGCTGGGGGTGATGCGCACATGCAGGGGAAGTTCGCGTTCAGTGCGACTCATAGATGCCACAATCGTGAGCGGGTAACTGGAGGAAGCATTGCCCCGGTCGTTCTGGACAATGAGCGCAGGACGCGTACCCTGTTGTTCCGCGCCGCGACCAGGAGACCAGTTCACATCCCAGATTTCACCGCGCCTGGGGCTTGCCGGAGATAGAGGGGTTGATGGCGCGTGTGTGGGTTGTTGGGTATTTTGTTGTCGGGGGCTGGGCGTTGAAGATGCCTTAGCCTCACTACTCATCTAACATTATCCTACGCAAACATGCCTTCTTGTCCAGCATTAAAAAAGAAGCGTGCGTCATGCAGGGTTTCTGGCAGGGAACCGAGATAGGCGTAAGCTTCATCGAGGGAGTGACTGAGGGAGGAGAGTTCGCGTTCGCGTTTCTGGGTGATGGCTACTCGAAGTTGTTCGTAGTTATCCTGGCGCATCAGGTTCATAATTGTTTCCACTACATCTCCTAGCGAGGAATCCAGCTCAACCGCGAGGGCCTTCAGCTCTTTATGTTGCAGTGAGGGAATCTGTATTGATTTGCGGATGAGGTTTTCGGGATGATAAAAATCAGCCTGGACGACTGCCATGAAATTGCCTCCTGTTACTATCGCAAAGCCGTTCATCTTTTCTTATTGTAAACGGTGACTGCCGAAAAGTCAATAAAAATGGTATTTTGGAAAATTACAAAAATATAATCGTGGTCGACTTACGAAATTTGCCAGACCTGCACAGTTCGATCATCGCTGGCTGAAGCTACGCGCGCGCTGTCAAAAGCCCACGCAACGCCTTCAACTTCGTATGAATGGCCAGGAAAGGTGTAGATTGTGATACCGTCGGCGGCGCTCCAGACTTTTGCTGTCGTATCCTGACTGCCGGTCACAATTTTCTGCCCGTCGGGCGACCAATCAACCGAGGCGACTAACTCGGTATGCTTCGTATATGCAGCGTAAGTGTTGCCAGATGCGGGGTCCCAGATACGAGCCGTGATGTCATTGCCAGCGGATACTATGCGCGTATCGTCAGGCGACCACGCTACAGCCAGCACTTTGCCGGTATGTCTGGTATAGTTCTGGTATTGCTGACCCGTCAGGGCATACCAGACCTGCGCCGTGCCATCGTCACTGGCGGATACTATGAACTCCCCGCTATGCGACCACGCTACCGCGTTGACATAGTTCTTATGCAGCGTATATGAAGCTATGTTATCGCCTGTCACCGCATTCCAGACCTGTGCTGTGGTGCCACCGCAGGAGACTACCATGCTGTTGTCGGGCGACCATGCTACACCATTCGCATAGGAATGGGGGTGCGCGGAAATTGAATTGAGCTGATTCCCGTTGTTCATGGCATCCCAGATGATGATGTTGCCTTTGGAATCACTGGAAGCGATTTTGGTGCCATCGGGCGACCATGCTACCCGGAAAACCTTTGAAGCCTGGGAGTCCAGGGTGAAGCTTATGGTATTGGTGCGGGCATCCCATATCTCGATAATTGAGCCGATACCGCCCGAAGCAATGCGTGTACCATCAGGCGACCATGAAGCCGTAAATTCCTTGTCCGGCCCCTGGTGTATGAGAGGGGTGGCAATCACCGGTCCGGCTGTGCCGGTCGGATCGGTTTGCGAGGATGGGGTGACGGTCGTACTCACGCTGGCCGTCGGGGCGCTATTCGTGCCTGCGCCGGACGGTCTCCGTGAGAGCAAGTACCAGGCAACATTGCCCACTCCTACTACCGCAATCGTCGCGCACACCCCGATGAGCAGCCCGCGTCGTGTTACTCCCGACTGTTTGGGAGTGGGTTCGGGTTGGCCGATGATGCCTGGTGTAACCGCAATCGTAACGGGTATTCCTGTCGGAGGAGTATTGAATGATGATGGAGGCGCAGGGGTCGCAGAAGGTACAGGAGTTACCGGTGGGCGCATGGTTTGCACGAGTACAGGCATGTAGGTCGGCGCATCAGAGGGATTGATGAGCGGCGCAATGGCTGCTGGCAAGTCTGATACCACCGATCCCATCTGGCTGGCCTGCTCAAAGGCATTGGCGAAGGCTTCTATGCGCGCGAAGCGAGCATCTGGATTTTTGGAGAGCGCTGTCATCAACACCTCTTCAACTTCCACAGGAATGGATGGGATGAGCGCGCGCACCGGTGGAGGCGGCGCGAAGATGTGTTGCGAAGCGATTTCAGCGAACGAACCCTGGAAAGGGCATCGTCCCGTCAGCCACTCGTAGACGATGATCGCCAGTGAATACTGGTCGCTGGCTGAACGAGCCTTCCCCTGCACCTGCTCCGGGGCCATGTAGACGATGGTTCCCGATATATCCTGCGTGGGCAATGAGCGCGAGGTCTGCGAAATAGTCGCAATGCCAAAATCGCTTAATAACACCTCGTTGCTAGCTCCCAGTAGCATATTCTCAGGCTTCACATCACGGTGGATGAGACGATGGTCATGCGCGAATTGTAAGGCTCCGGCAATTTGTTTCATGTAGAGGACGATGAGTGCGAGCGTCAATGGGATGCCTCTGGGGTGACGCTGGCGCAAGGTACCGTTGGATGCGTAATCCATCACCAGAAATGGCGTGGCATTGTCGATGCCGAAGTCGTGTACGCGCACGATATGCGGATGTATCAGGTGCGCGATGGTGCGCGCCTCTGCCTGGAATTGTTCTATTACGTCGGGAGCAAGTTGAGCGTGTAGTACCTTGATTGCGGCCTGCGTTTTCAAAAAAACGTGTTCACCAAGATAAACATCCGCGAATCCACCGCGTCCAATCGGGGCAATAATCCGGTAATGTCCAAGTGTTTGACCTGTGCGATCTGACATAACTTCCCCCACATTCAAATTGCGCTCTCTCGCAAGTGTCACTGATGGTATAGCTATAGTATAAATCGAAACAGTTCGATTATCAAGTATTGTATGCATCAGAAATTCAGTTTGACCGGCTTTCATGGCAGATGTTATACTTGACGTTGGGCCACGAACAATAAAGCCACTAACAACAAAAAGGACTGTATTATGGCAGATATTCGTCTTCAGAAACTGGCAAAGGTGCTGGTCAACTATTCATTGCGTCTCAAGCAGGGCGATAAATTCATCATTTCCGGCCCGGATATTGCTGCTCCGTTGATTCGTGAGGTCTTCCGCGAAGCTACCCGCGCCGGAGCGCATGTCGAGACCCATGTAACTATCGACGGGCTGGAAGAGATTCTGTTGCGTGAAGGCAACGATGAGCAATTGAGCCATGTTTCGGATATGTATAAGCTCGATACAGAATATTTCGATGCGCGACTGGTCATCTGGGCGCAGCAAAATACACGCGCCCTGAGCGGCATTGATCCCGCGCGCCTGGCCTTGCAGCGTGGCGCTTATGCACAGCTTTTCAAACGCGCGATCGAGCGCATGGCGAAAGGCGAGGTGCGCTGGTGCGGCACCCTGTTCCCTACCCATGCCCACGCGCAGGACGCGGGCATGTCGCTCAGCGATTATGAAGATTTCGTGTATGGCGTTGGCCTGCTGGACCTGGATGATCCCGTCGCGGCGTGGCGCAAGGTATACGCGGAACAGCAGCGTATCGTCGAGTATCTTGAACAGCGCGATGCCATCCACATCGTCGCCCCTGGTACAGATATTCACTATCGCGTGGGCGGCAGGAAATGGATCAACTGCGCCGGTACAGAAAACTTTCCCGATGGCGAGGTCTTCAGCGGGCCAATCGAAAACTCGGTCAATGGCGTCGTGCGTTTCAGCTATCCTGCCATCTATGATGGGAACGAAGTCGCCGATGTTCAACTGACTTTCCACGATGGCAAAGTAGTGGAGAGCAGCGCCACGCGCGGCCTGGACTTCCTCAACGCCACGCTTGATACCGACGCAGGCGCGCGCTACGTGGGCGAGGTGGCCTTCGGCCTGAACTACAACATCAAAAGCTTCTCGAAAGATACGCTATTCGACGAGAAAATTGGCGGCACGATGCATATGGCGCTGGGCGCGTCGCTACCAGAATCCGGCGGCGTCAACGAGTCCGGCCTGCACTGGGACATGGTGTGCGACCTGCGCGAAGGCAAAGCCTACGCCGACGGCCAGTTGTGCTACGAAAACGGCAAGTTTATCATTTAAGATTGAGAGGGAAGCCATGTCTTTCCATATTCGACCTTTCACGCCCGGCGATTACGCCGCTCTGCTTGCTATCAGCAGTGTAATCTATCCCGATTATGCCGCCACCGAAGATGAGTTGCGTTACTGGGACGAACACCGCGATCCCACTCACAAGTTTCAACGCTGGGTGGCCGAACAAAATGGACGAGTCGTTGGCGTAGCTCATTACAATCAGTCGATGGAGAATCATCACCCGCGCAAATTCTGGCTGGACATCATGGTGCATCCAGATGCGCAGCGTCAGGGCATTGGCTCCGCGCTGTACGAGCAAGTCGTCACGTCGGTGAAGCAATACGACCCGATCAACCTGCGCGGCAGAACGCGAGAAGATATGCTGCCCGGTATCCGTTTCTTGCAGGCGCGCGGCTTTCAAGATGTGTGGAGAGACTGGGAATCGCGCCTGGATGTAACGACCTTTGATCCAACTCCCTATCAGGGATTAGAAGCAAAGCTGCGCCAGCAGGGTATCGAGATAAAAACGCTCACAGAACTGGAATCCGATCCAGAACGCTACCACAAACTCCATGAGATGGAGAACGAAGTTGCGCAGGATATTCCATCCCTGGATGCCATTACTCCTATAAGCTTCGAGCAGTTTATGGATTTGTTCATCAACAATTCGCAGTCTTCCCCGGATGCTCATTTTGTGGCTGTACATGACGGAGAATATATCGGCACAACTGGACTCTGGAAAAGTGATGCGGACCCTGACTTTACCAATAACTTAACTGGAGTCAAACGCGCCTATCGCCATCGCGGTATCGCGCTGGCCCTCAAGTTGCGCGGCATCGCCTACGCCAGGGAGCATGGAGGCACCACTATCAAAACCTGGAATGACTCTCCCAACGCCGCCATGATTGCTATCAATATGCAACTGGGCTTTGTCAGAAAAATTGGCTGGATCACTTTTTTGAAAGAATTCGAGGAGGAAGCTAATGTCTACCATACCTGAATCAACACAAGGCTTCGCGGAAGTCAACGGGACGCGCCTCTATTACGAGGTGGCAGGCGCAGGGTATCCCCTGGTATTGATGCATGGCGGCATCATGGACAACACCATGTGGGATGACCAGTTCGCGGAGTTCGCACGGCATCACCGCGTCATTCGCTACGATTTGCGTGGCTACGGCCAATCTGCTTTGCCAGGCTCGGAGCCGTTTTCCATGCGCGGAGATTTGCGCGCCCTGCTCGCGTTTCTGGGCGTTGAAAAGGCCAATGTGCTTGGCATATCGATGGCCGGATCGATTGCCATTGATTTCACGCTGGACTATCCCGACATGGTACGCGCCCTCATCCTGGTTGCTCCCGGCGTCAATGGCTACGATTACGATTCCGCCGAGACAGAGGCCGAGAAGGCCATGTTCCAGGAGATTGAAGCAGCCTATGAACGTAACGATCTTGAACGCGCCACTGAGCTAGAGACGCGCGCGTGGGTGGATGGCCCACAACGCGCGCCGGAGCAGGTTGACCAGCAGGTGCGCAGGCGCGTCTACGACATGAATTTGCGAAATAACCGGCGTGCCGAGGGCATAGAATGGCCCGCTACACAAAAACTTGAGCCGCCAGCTTTCGAGCGGCTGGCCGAAATTCGCGTGCCAACCCTGCTCATTATTGGCGACGGGGATGTACACGAACAAATAACTGTCGTGGATGCGCTCGCCACAAAAATCCCTGGCGCGCGCAAAGCCGTCATGCATGGCGTAGCGCATCTGCCAAACATGGAACACCCGGCGGAGTTCAACCAGCTCGTGCTAGATTTCTTCAAGGCCATTTGACGTATGCCTAATGCATCCTGTTTGAGAAAAGTATTGCCAGCTGAAAGGGAAAACGTGATGGATCAGGAACAGCCAGACCCATTACCGACAGCATCGCTTGTCCAGCAAAAAGATACTTCTGCTGCCGGGGATCATATTCCGGATTCAGTTAAAAACTTTGATGAGACTGCCAAGCAGTTGATCTCGATGGAAAGCCTGATGGTCGCACTGTACTTCGGCGCTTTTACCTTCACGAAGCTCAATCCCGGCTGGGGTTTGCAACTCGTCTTCTATCTTTTGCCTCTCTTTTTCATCCTCGTAAGCGTTTACTCTGCACTGAACGTCTTTTTCCCTACCGGCTACCTGTCACTGGACCATGCGGGTTTCCGCAAGGCGAAAATAGAAGCTATAGTCCGCCATAAGCTCGTATGGTTCAGAGTCACCTCAATTTCTTTTGTATTGAGCATCTTGAGCTTTTTACTTGCTTTGCTGGTCTATTTAGTAAGGTAATCAATGAAGGGAAACCTATCATGAACACAGAAACAGACGCGCGCGCCATGTATGACGCTGTTGCTGCTGAGCTAACTGCAACATCGTCGGCTATTGCTGGCAAAATGTTTGGAATGCCCTGTCTCAAGAACAATGGCAAAGCCTTTGCCGGGTATTTCAACAATGCCATGATCTTCAAGCTGACTGCCCCGGAACATGGCGAAGCACTCGCTCTCGCGGATGCGCGGCTATTTGATCCTATGGGTGGCCGTCCCATGAAAGAGTGGATCGAGGTACCAGTTGCACACGCTTCCCGTTGGCCCGCATTAGCGCGAGCCGCTCTGCGCTATATAGATAAGGGGTGAGACCATGTGGATTGCACTGCTCGGCTCATTGCTCGCTGCTGGCGTAGTGCTTGTATCTCTTCTGGGTGCCATACGCCTTATCAGCAGGACGATCTGGCTGCGCAGAAACGGCACACGCATTGTTGCGACGGTGACAGAAACCCGCATGTTCTCGCTCGGCTCCCCTCCCGGTCGCTTCTACCTGAAAGCCGTGTGGACGGACCCACCCACAGGCGAAACCTACGTGTACCGCACAATGGAGATGCGCTCTCTGCAAATATACAAAGCAGGCGATCCCGTCGAAGTGATTATTGATCCGATCAACCCCCGCCGCTATTACATACCGACTGCTTCTGGCAAATCATAATGCTGTGTCACCTCTATACGTAATGATACGTGTAGTAAGCATACGAAAACACACGACCAAAGAGATTGATGATACTACATATATGTAAGTGAGAATGAAAGAACGAATAAGGATCATACATGACCAGTAAGCGACCGCCATCTAAATCTAATCAAGAAGCAAACAATCAGACCATCCTATTAGTAGAGGATGACGAGGATATCAGTGTCTTTATGACTCAAATCTTGACCGATGAAACGCCTTACGAGGCTCTACGTGTGCCTGATGCGACAAGCGCCTTAGAGGTTGTTGATTCGATTAAACCAAGCCTGTTTATTCTCGACTACCGGTTGCCCGGTCTCAACGGACTTGAACTTTCTGATCGATTGCATTCCATCGAGGGGTTGGAAACAGTTCCAACTATGATGATTAGCGCTAATTACCTTCCGCGCAATGAGTTGCAGCGACGCCATATCACCTACCTCAAGAAGCCGTTTGATCTCTCCCATCTTCTGACGGCAGTAGAAAAACTGCTCGCCGCGTAACGCTTTTCACACGAGATACCGGAGAAGCCTCCCGACCCTGGCGCGACGGTTGAGTTTGGAACGCAGGGCTTATCCCAA
>DASTKD010000107.1:0-5847 GCA_035716135.1 Ktedonobacteraceae bacterium | reverse complement strand
ATCAAATACATTTTAACAGGTTAGTCGCCTGAAGTCAAGCTT
Organism: Ktedonobacteraceae bacterium; assembly: GCA_035716135.1. Lineage (GTDB taxonomy): Bacteria > Chloroflexota > Ktedonobacteria > Ktedonobacterales > Ktedonobacteraceae > CF-113. Next base: position 5,805 of record DASTKD010000107.1, on the reverse strand, counting down.
AGAAGAAAAGCACTTGTTGCTCTTCAAGCGGAAGGAGTAGAGGCTATGTTCCCAATCAATGATTACGCTGTTTTCAAGAGAAGGCAGGCAGAATTATTAAAAAAGGCAGAAGTTGAACGTCTGCTCAGGCGAGCAAAAGGTGACAGGTCAAAAGCGCGTTCATCGTCCCTGTAACGCTCGATCTTATTGAAATGCCTGCTCATTCCTCGGAAGGAATGAGCGGGAGTTAGCGAAAAGGATTCAGGCACATGGAACTACTGATCGTACTACTTATTATAGTCGTGTTTGACCTTGCAGCCATGCGCTGGGGTTGTGATAGCATAGAACCAGTAAACTCTCCTGAATGGGAGAAACGGCTGGCTCCTCCGTTTGCGGGCCATCATTTATAGGCCATCGCCAGAGAAAGAGCAGAGCAATGTTTTCTGAGAAGACAACCATAACGGAAACCGGGGATACTGTGGGAACGGCTGCGCGGGAAACATTGCTTGCCCACAAATGGCGCTATGATGCGCTGCTCGTTTTTGTCACCATGATCTGGGGCAGTACCTTTCTGGTTGTCAAAAATACCGTCAGGCTGAGCGGGCCGTTCACCTATCTGGCTTTTGCCTATGGCGTGGGCGCGCTGACGCTGGCGCTGATCTTTCGTAAGCGGCTGGCGCGCATAACGCGCGCCGAGTTGCGCAATGGTTTGATCATTGGCTTGATCCTGTTCACGGGTTACGCGCTGCAAACGACAGGCTTACAATCTACCACTGTGAGCAAAGCTGGCTTCATTACCGGCTTAAATGTGCCGCTGATACCGATTTTTATGTTTCTATTGCTCCGCCAAAAATCCCCACGTGGGGCAGTTGTCGGGATCGTGTTGTCTTTCGCCGGCCTGTTTTTCCTCTCATTCAACAACCAGCTTACGTTGTCGGTCGGCATCGGCGAGTTGCTTATTTTCGGCGCGGCAGTTGCTTTCGCCCTGCATGTCGTCGCTATCAGCCGTTTCGCGCCGGGTGCGGACGCCACCAACCTGGTGATTATGCAAATTGGCCTGACTTCGCTGCTCAGCTTCATTTCCATCCCCCTTGCGCATCAACCCCTGTTCGTACCGTCATGGTCATTCTGGATTGCGGTCGTGCTGCTCGGAACGATTGACGTGGCCTTTACGCTGCTCGTCATGAACCGGGTGCAACAGTTTATGGGAGGCACGAAAGCCGCCTTGATCTACGCCCTTGAGCCGGTATGGGCTGCTCTCACCGGCCTGCTGCTGGCAGGTGACGTATTGAGCGTACCCGCCTGGATCGGCTGCGCCTGCATCCTTGCAGGTATGGTAGTCGGGAGATTAGGTCAGGCAGGCTAACCACTTTGTCTTCTTCTGTTTCGAGGCATGAGGAATAAACCCTTAAACCGGTGTGTTGCAACTAGTACAGGTAAGGGTACGTAATGGTAGTATATAGATAAATACGTACTCAGTTACAATACATGCTCATTGCACATGCTATGGAAGTAATGAATGGAAGTACATGATCGCCAGCACCGGCTTTCCATTAGCGAACAACTCAGACTCAGTGTTTTGTGGTTCTCCCTCAATTTCCAGATGGCCGCGCTCATACCCATCGTTATTCCGACACAGATCATTCTCTTTGTCACACCCGGCCAGGTTGGCGGCGCGCAGCAAGCCACCCTGTTAGGCTGGATAACGGCAGCCGGGGCCGTGATGACCCTGTTTGTGCCGCCGCTCATCGGGATGCTCTCCGACCACACCTACAGTTCATGGGGACGCAGACGACCCTATATTCTGACGGGTGGCCTGTGCATGTTTTTTGGTGGCCTGATTCTGGGCTTTGCCAGTAACATCTGGTTTTTTCTGCTCGGCCTGGTTATTTTCCAGCTTTCCATCAACGCGGGTATGGCTGGCTATCAAAGCTTGATCCCCGACCGGGTACCCGAATCGCAGCGTGGCGAATCCTCGGCTTACCTGGGTATCATGATTATTCTGGGCAATTTATGTAGCCTGGGCCTGGCAAGCTGGCTGCTTGGCTCTGTCACCGCCGGTTCGCCTGGTTCCGTCATCCGGCAAGGCGCGATCGTCTTTTATGTGGTGAGCGGTATTGTGCTGCTTGCGGGCTTACTTGTCACCGTATTCGGGGTGCATGAAACACCGCTTTCAAACGCGCAAAGGCTGGCGGTTATTCAGGCAAGGAAACAGGCGTTTAACTGGCACGAGTGGGCGCGGGAGAACTGGTTCAAACCCTGGCAGGACAGAAATTTCTCCTGGGTGTTCCTGACTCGCTTTTTTGTCATGATGGGCCTGACGCTGTTCATGACCTTTATCGAATACTACTTCGCCAACGTGGTGCATGTCAGCAACTTTGTGCAAACAACGGCAGCCGTAGCAGTGCTGGCGTTGCTGGGAGCAGTATTCAGCGCGTTCCTGCTGGGCGTGCTTTCAGATCGCACCGGACGTGTGACTATCGTATCGCTGGCGACGGTGTGCATGGCAATCGCGGCGCTGGCCTTTGTGGTGCTGCCCGGCCAGTTCGTCTTATGGCCGCTCGGTATCCTCTTCGGCCTGGGCTACGGCGCGTACACCAGCGTGGACTGGGCCTTGACGCTCGACAACCTGCCCTCCTCAAACTCGGTTGGCAAAGACCTGGGCCTCTGGAATGCTTCAACCACGTTGCCCGCCATCATTGCGCCGCTGGTGGGCGGCATCATTATCGCCATCACCAGCCACTTAGGCCGGTTACTGCTGGGCTATCGCTTGATTTTCTTGCTGGCCTGTGTCGTTCTGCTGCTGGGGGCCGTCTTTGTACTCAAGGTGCGCGAAACGCGCGGGGGTATACTTGCGCGCGGAACAGGCGCGGCGGTTGAAGAGGCGGCGCGTCCGGCGCGTCGTCCCGCTTTCGGCTGGAAACTGGCGTTCCGCACACGCGCCGGACGCGCGCGCGGTTTCCTGCTCTTCTGGCCGTTCTGGGAATGGTTTACGCTCACCATCTGGCGCGTCAAGCCCGTTCCGCACGCGCCCAACGGCCTGCTGATGGTGCATTTCACTCACTATAAGGGACGCGCCATCGATCTGCCCGACGGGACGCACATTCAGAGCGGTGATCCTGTCGCCGAAATACACCTGCGTAACCGCACGCTGCTAAAGGCCGCTCTCAATGAAGGTCCCTGGGGATTGCTTCACCTGATCTCGCAGGATTTTCAAGCGCTGGCTGCCTGGACAAACCAGCCCGATTTCCCCGCCGATATTCACGCCTTCTACGGTATCACCCTGCTCAGTCGCGCCAGTCGCCGCCTGGGATTCACCCTGCGCGAGCGTCCTAAAACCCTCCAGGCGTGGCTCGACCGTTTCTTCATGACCGGCCTGCTGGTACTCTACAACCAGCATGGGTTGGACCGTCTCCTGCAAGGCACCACCTACGGAACCTATCCGCAGGAATTATGGATGTCGCGGGGCGACTTCGTGAAACGCTATTCCTCCCCATAATTTACAAATATTTTACATATTCAAGACGCTTTTATCATAGCTCCACCGTACAGTGAGTATGGGATGAAGAGGTGGTGTTGAGCCAGCGGTAAAAAAACGGCTGCAACATACCTGCTTTCATGTTTTATGACCTCTTCATCTTATTTGTTGTAGCCAATGGATAAGGAGAATAGCCTTATGGCAAGCAATTTGCCATCTTTTGAAGCGTTTTCGCCAAACAAGGGTCGTCCAATCAATATTGTTCCCCTCTACGTCCCCGGCCAGGTAAAACCAGCAGCCCCACCTGCGCAGCTTGTCTACAACAACGGTCCTTTGCTGACGGCGGTGCAGGTCTTCACTGTGTTCTGGGGAGCCGCCTGGGAGCAGTCGCCATTGAATGCCACTATCCAGAGCATCAACGACTTCTTCGACTACATCCTGACCAGCCTGCTCATTGACCAGTTGGCGGAGTACAGCGTGCAAGGTCAGACGATTGGGCATGGCAGCCGCGTTGGCACGACGACACTTACCACGCCCGATCCAGGCACTACGGTAGACGATAGTGCTATCCAACAGATGTTGAACAACAATATTGCCAGCAACAGCGCATTTCCCCAACCCACCGCGAATACACTTTACTTCGTCTACCTGCCGAGCGGCGTTACCGTAACCGCAAGTGGCTCAAGCTCCTGCTCATCGTTTTGCGGCTACCACGATGCCATCAACAGCCAGGTCTACTACGCCGTCATGCCCTATCCCGACTGTAGCGGGTGTTCAAGCAACCTTGCAACCTTTGATGCGCTCACCGTCACCAGCTCGCACGAACTCTGTGAAGCCATCACCGACCCCGTTCCCGGCCAGGGCTGGTACGATCAGAACAACGGCGAAATCGGCGACATTTGCGCCTGGCAAACAAAGCAAGTAGGCAGCTATACCGTGCAACAGGAATGGTCAAACAGCGCCAATAGCTGCGTCTGAACAAAATCGCGCCGCTTTCGCACTTTCTTAAAAAAGCTCTACTGGCAGCTAGCGGTTTTTGTTGTTAGCTGCCAGTATGCCATTCGGATAAATAATAGCATCCACGCTGCATGAAAAGCACAGCATAATATAAAAGAGTATGCTATAATAGAAGTCATTAAGGGGCGAAAGGCGGGTTCCTATGCCAACGCAGGAAGAGCGATTGACCACATTGGAATTTAATCTCGATCAGTTCAAAGCCGAAGCGACTACCTACTATCAGGAAATGGCAATGCAAGTCACGATGTCGAAAGGGTTGACTGAAGATGCCGTTAAACGACTTATGCAGCTAAGAATACAGGTCGATAAACGCTTCACCAGTACCGATCAGCAACTGGCTGAAATGAAACAGGATTTGGCTGAAGTGAAGCAAGACCTGAGCGAAATGAAGACAATGCTCACCCAAATTCTTGCGCGCCTGCCGGAAAAACCGTAACCTGCAGCAGCAGACATACCCGGACTAACTATTGAGTAGCCCGGGTATTTTTATAGTGATCCTTGCATTATATCCATCCATATAGATGCTGACAAATCATTATGAAGAATCCCTTTCAGGAGCAATACATCAGCTATTGCAATATCTCTACATTAAGCGTAGAATGAGCAAATCTAACTGATCAATTTTCACGTTGATCATATTACTGAAAATATAGGTTGCTCAGAAACTTTGATTGTAAAACAATGAGGAGGGGTCTCATGAGTGATTCCGATAAAGACTTTTTTGAAGGCAAACGCCCTTGGTCAATAATCAAAGATCAAATATTAGAAAGCTATATGTCTCCCTACTTAGCCAAAGTTAATAAATTAGGTCGTCCAATATTGTTAATAGATGGTTATGCTGGCCCAGGTGTATTTGGCGATAAGAAGCCGGGTTCTCCTCTACTTATGTGCCAAGCGGCAGAAAAATTTGCTAAAGGACGTTACCAGGCTATCTTTATTAACAAGGATGAAAAATATCATAAAAAGCTCGAAGGAATTCTCAGTAAAGCTAATTGGTCTGGTTCTGCAAAAGCTGTATTAGGAGACAGTACAATCTTACTTCAGATGCTTCCTAACACACTAACCAACCAAACAGTTTTCCTTTATTTAGACCCATTTGGTCTTAGAGGTTGTGAATTTGCACTTTTGGAGCCATTCTTAAAACGTAGTTCACAATATAGTACCGAGATACTCCTTACAATGAGTATGCCTATTGTTCATCGTCTAGCATCACGGCATGCAGTTGAGGAAGGTCGTCAGAGTGCGCAACAAATTAAAAGCTATCACCAACGATTAACTAAAGTGTTTGGTGGAGACTACTGGCAAGATATTCTATGGCAGCAAAATGCAAG
>DASTKD010000106.1:0-10372 GCA_035716135.1 Ktedonobacteraceae bacterium | reverse complement strand
TGCTCCGGCAGTGTGAGCCAGATGAAGAAGCCGCCTTTCGGATGCGTCCACTGCACACCAGCGGGCATGAAGCGTTCCAGAGCGGAAATCGTCATGTCTCGACGTTTCGCATAGAGCGAGCGCACCTGCTCGATATGCTGCTCCCACGCTCCACTGCGACAGTACTCGGCGACGATACGCGCCGCGAAGGGGTTCGCGCCGCCGCCCATTTGCGATGTGCCACAGTTGACGCAGTCCTGAATGGCCTGCTCAGAGCCGAGCAGCCAGCCCAGGCGCAGGCCGGGAGCCAGCGTCTTGGAGAAGCTGCCGATGCTCAATACACCTTCGCCACGCGCCAGGGCGTAGAAGCTGGCGGGTACATCGCCCTCAAACGAAAGGTCGCGATAGACATCATCCTCCACAATAAGAAAATCGTACTGGCGAGCCAGCCGGATAATCTCGACGCGCCGCGCTTCCGGCAGCGTCCTGCCCGTCGGGTTGTGGAAATTCGGTACGGTATAGAGCATTCTGGGAAAGACGCCATTCGCGTGCAGCTCGATCAGCCGCGTTTCTAGCTCGCCGGGGATCAGACCGTCCTCGTCCATAGGCATGGCGTGCAGGGCGATCTGCTGATCTCGGAAGATGTGCAGGGAGTCCGCGTAGGTCGGAGCCTCGACCAGCACAGCACTTCCCGGCCCGGCAAACAGCCGCGCCAGCATATCGACGGCGTGCGTCGAGCCTGCCACCACCATCAGGTTCGCGGGCTTGACCGCGAGGCCCTGTTCTCGATTGATCTTCTCCACCAGAAACTCGATCAGGCTGCGCGTCCCCTGCTCCGCCCCATACTGGAGTGCCGCGTAGGACTGCGGCGCATTGATGACGCGCAGCATCGCTTGCTGCAATTCCGGCGTCATCAGCGTCTCCGGGTCTGGATGCCCAAGCAGCAGCGAAATCGTTCCCGCCTCCATGCCCTGGGCGACATCATCTATGGCCATTGACTGCTCTTTTCACTTGTATCGCTCAATATGGTTCCCGTTCCCATGAAGCGTTCAATGCCGAAGGGCTGAATCAACGCGGGTGTGTGTCCTCTGGCAATGAGCGAGGCTATCGTCTGGCCAGTAATCGCGCTCAGTTCGAAGCCAGCCGGACCATGCCCGGTTGCCAGGATGACGTTCTCCCATCCCGGCGCTCTGCCGAGAATTGGGTACGAGTCCCGCGACCAGGGACGCAATCCTGACCAGATGCGTTCAAGCGCCGCGTACTCAAGTTCAGGTATCAGTTTGATGGCCGAGGACAGCAGCCAGGCAATCCCTCCTGCCGTATTGCTTTTATCAAAACCAACCTGTTCAACCGTCGCTCCGGCATAGATAGTATTATCAGGCTTGGGGACGAGATACAGACCCTCACCGAAGATTGTGTGCTTGAGCGGCGTAGATAGCTGCTTGAGAGCAAGAATCTGGCCGCGTGCAGGAACAACGGGAATGCTTAAACCCAACCAATCGCCAATATGCGCTGACCATGCTCCTGCAGCGATCACAACGGATTGACACTCGATGGTCTCTCCCCGCGTTGTCTGCACCCCTGTCACCCTGTTCGCGCTCTGCTGAAAACCCGTGACCCCGGTATGCTCATAAATGGTCGCACCCGACTTACGAGCGGCCTCAGCATACGCTCTCGTCACCAATCGTGGCCTGATACTTGCCGCGTGAGGAATAGAGAGAGCCGCGTCTATGGCAGGATTCAGCAAAGGCTCGTAACGCTGAACCTCGGCTCCTGTTATCCACGTCGCATCTGCGCCCTGCGCTTGCCACGCCTCGGCGTAGCGGTTCAGGTGAGGCCGATCATCCGTCCCTGTTACGACGTGCAAAGACCCGGTACGATGATATTCGACTCCTATACCACTCACTGCTTCAATCTCTTCCATCAGTTCAGGGGTAATCGACCAGCTTGCTAAAAAGAGATCAGCCACCGCTCTGGAACCCGTGAGGACGCCTGCCGGGGCGAGGAGACCGGCGGCAGCGCTCGAAGCCTCGGCTGCAATCTCTTCCCGTTCTATGATACTGACCTGGATGCCGCTTTTGCTCAGCTGGTAGGAAATCGAACAGCCGATGACGCCTCCGCCGATAATAACTACATCCGTTGATTGATTCATGCTCATCTGGCACTCCTTTGACGCTCCTTGATAGTATTGTAACACCTATAGAGCTTTTTTTCTTTGCTCACTGCTCCTCAAAGCCGAAGTTCTCGAATTTATAGTTGAGTATTTGTCAAGAATTGCGGTCAGAGTTATGCCTGCCTGGTGCGGCAAAAAATTGGCAATAGGTATTTTGCCACAAACTGCACAAGTTCGTTCCCTATTCGTCAGGATGTGTGATATAATGACAGCAGTTCTTTGAAGAAGGTTCAGTTTCGCCCTGTCTTCTGTGTGAGAAGGCAGAAAAGGATAAGGAATTTTGACCCACATTTATGGGCCGCGCCATCGTAATGCTATATGGCGCGGTCAAAACTTTTCGAGGGGGGCATTCAATGGCGAATGAAGTGACAATTCGTATTGGCGGCGAGTCGGGCGAGGGTACCATTTCTGGTGGAGATATTCTCGCCCTGTCCTCCGCACGCTGGGGGTATCACGTGTATACCTTCCGCACCTTTCCCGCCGAAATTCTCGGTGGGCCTTGTATGTTTCAGGTTCGCATCAGCGACCAGCCTGTCAAATCGATGGGCGACTATGCCGATGTGCTGGTCTGCTTAAATAAAGAAGCCTACGACCGCAACATCAGTGACCTGCGTCCCGGTGGCGTGCTGGTCTACGACCCGTCCGACTTCACTCCCGAAGAGAGTGACCACATCATCTATGCTGTTCCTTTTAACGAGATTGCGCGGAAACAGGTACAGCTTTTCCAAACCAAGAATATGGTCATGCTGGGAGCCATCTCCGGCCTGATTGGCTTGCCGCTGGCCGCGCTTACACAGGTCGTGGAGTCCCGCCTCTCCAGGTCGCGCAAGTCGAATCCCATTCTGATGGAAAAGAATATGCTGGCGCTGGAGATCGCGAACAAGTATGCGCAGGAGCAGATCACCAAGCGCGACCCGTACCGCCTGGGGACGGTTGATAAGGCCGACCGCGTGGTGCTGAATGGCAACCAGGCGGTGGTGGCTGGCGCGCTGGCCGCGCAGTGCCGTTTCTTCGCTGGCTATCCGATCACACCGGCCAGCGACATCATGGAAGCACTAGCAAAAGAATTGCCCCAGGTCGGCGGCACCTTCTTACAGGCCGAGGACGAAATCGCCGCCATCATCGCCGTGCTCGGTGCCTCGTATGGTGGGCAGCGTGCCATGACGGCTACCTCTGGTCCCGGCCTCTCGCTGATGACCGAGGCGGTTGGCTATGCTTCGATGGCCGAACTGCCAGCAGTCATTGTGGATGCGCAGCGGGCAGGTCCCAGCACGGGCATGCCGACAAAGATGGAGCAGGGCGACCTCAGCTTTGCCCTCAACGCCAGCCATGGCGACGCGCCGCGCATCGTTGTCGCGCCCGCCGATGTGGCCGATTGCTATAGTCTGATGATTACGGCCTTCAACATGGCCGAACGCTATCAGATGCCCGTCTTCTTCCTGACCGACCAGTCCCTGACCGCCCGTGTGGAAAGCGTTGACAGCAGCGCCTTCAAGCCACTGCCCGTTCAGCATCGTCTAGAATACAGCGCAAACGGCACGAATGGAGCAAACGGCACGAACGGAGCCAGCAGCAATGGACATGCCACGACAGCTCACGCAGTCGCGGGAAGCTTCTCCCGCTATGCGTATACGGCCAGTGGCATCTCTCCGATGTCGGCCCCAGGTGCGGGAGCGCTTCCCTATGTCGCCACCGGCCTTGAGCACGATGAGCATGGTCATCCCGACTACGAGCCGGAAGACCACACCGCCATGATGGAGAAGCGTTTCCGCAAGCTGGATACCGCTGCCGAAGAGATGCCGCAGCCGCAGCGCTATGGCGACGCGGACGCCGATATCGGTATCATCGGCTGGGGTTCGACCGAGGGAACGATTCAGGAAGCTGTTGACCGCGCACGCGAGCAGGGCTACAAGGTCGCGGCGCTGCACCCCAAAATTCTCTCACCTTTACCAGATCGCACCATTCGCGAATTCATCCGCTCAGTGAAAAAGGTCATCGTGCCAGAGTCGAACTACAGTGGTCAACTGGCAAATCTGCTGGGAGCGAAGTATGGTTTGCAGGCGATCCGTGTCAATAAGTTCGGTGGTATTCCTTTCACCGCCGGTGAAATTCTGAGGGCAATTGAGGAGGTTAGCTAATCATGGCCCAGGCGACATTTACCCCTACATTAAAAGATTATAAAAGCGAAGTAAAACCAACGTGGTGTCCAGGTTGTGGCGACTTTGGCGTACTCAATGCGATGTTCCGTGGGCTGGCAAATCTCAAGCTGCCGCTCGATCAAACAGTCATCGTATCGGGCATCGGCTGCTCAAGCCGCTTCCCACACTTTGCCAAAACATTTGGCATCCACAGCCTGCACGGGCGCGCCCTGCCAATGGCTCAGGGCATGAAGATGGCGCGTCCCGACCTTACCATCGTCGCAGTGGGTGGCGATGGCGACTTCTTCAGCATCGGCGCTGGCCACCTGATTCACGCCGCGCTGAGGAATATTGATATCACTGCCGTCGTTATGGACAACGAGACCTACGGCCTGACAAAGGGCCAGACCTCACCCACCTCCCCGCACGGCCACGTCACCAAGTCAACGCCATACGGTCTATTGGCCTCGCAGTTCAACCCCATCTCAACGGCGCTCGCGCTCAACGTCAGCTTCGTGGCTCGCGGCTACTCCGCTAAGCCAAAAGAACTGGCCTCACTGATTGAGCGGGGCATCAATCATCGCGGGTTCTCATTCATTCACGTGCTCAGCCCATGTCCAACATTCTACAACACGTTTGATGCCTGGGATGCCGCGGTCACGCCCCTGCCCGGCGATCACGACGCGCATAATCGCCAGCAGGCCATGACGCTGGCAATGGAGACCGAGCGGCAATACATGGGCGTCTTCTACCAGGAAGAGCGTCCCACGATGGATCAGGCCGCTCATCAACTGGCGCAGCAGGCAAAAGATTTCAACATCGAACAATACATGAGTCGCTACGCCTAGCACTGCATAAAAAAAAAACGGGAAACCGGACATCACACAGCACAAACGCGTTTGTGCTGTGTGATGTCCGGTTTCCCGTTTTTTTTTTATGCAGTGCTAGGCGTAGCGACTCATGTATTGTTCGATGTTGAAATCTTTTGCCTGCTGCGCCAGTTGATGAGCGGCCTGATCCATCGTGGGACGCTCTTCCTGGTAGAAGACGCCCATGTATTGCCGCTCGGTCTCCATTGCCAGCGTCATGGCCTGCTGGCGATTATGCGCGTCGTGATCGCCGGGCAGGGGCGTGACCGCGGCATCCCAGGCATCAAACGTGTTGTAGAATGTTGGACATGGGCTGAGCACGTGAATGAATGAGAACCCGCGATGATTGATGCCCCGCTCAATCAGTGAGGCCAGTTCTTTTGGCTTAGCGGAGTAGCCGCGAGCCACGAAGCTGACGTTGAGCGCGAGCGCCGTTGAGATGGGGTTGAACTGCGAGGCCAATAGACCGTATGGCGTTGACTTGGTGACGTGGCCGTGCGGGGAGGTGGGTGAGGTCTGGCCCTTTGTCAGGCCGTAGGTCTCGTTGTCCATAACGACGGCAGTGATATCAATATTCCTCAGCGCGGCGTGAATCAGGTGGCCAGCGCCGATGCTGAAGAAGTCGCCATCGCCACCCACTGCGACGATGGTAAGGTCGGGACGCGCCATCTTCATGCCCTGAGCCATTGGCAGGGCGCGCCCGTGCAGGCTGTGGATGCCAAATGTTTTGGCAAAGTGTGGGAAGCGGCTTGAGCAGCCGATGCCCGATACGATGACTGTTTGATCGAGCGGCAGCTTGAGATTTGCCAGCCCACGGAACATCGCATTGAGTACGCCAAAGTCGCCACAACCTGGACACCACGTTGGTTTTACTTCGCTTTTATAATCTTTTAATGTAGGGGTAAATGTCGCCTGGGCCATGATTAGCTAACCTCCTCAATTGCCCTCAGAATTTCACCGGCGGTGAAAGGAATACCACCGAACTTATTGACACGGATCGCCTGCAAACCATACTTCGCTCCCAGCAGATTTGCCAGTTGACCACTGTAGTTCGACTCTGGCACGATGACCTTTTTCACTGAGCGGATGAATTCGCGAATGGTGCGATCTGGTAAAGGTGAGAGAATTTTGGGGTGCAGCGCCGCGACCTTGTAGCCCTGCTCGCGTGCGCGGTCAACAGCTTCCTGAATCGTTCCCTCGGTCGAACCCCAGCCGATGATACCGATATCGGCGTCCGCGTCGCCATAGCGCTGCGGCTGCGGCATCTCTTCGGCAGCGGTATCCAGCTTGCGGAAACGCTTCTCCATCATGGCGGTGTGGTCTTCCGGCTCGTAGTCGGGATGACCATGCTCATCGTGCTCAAGGCCGGTGGCGACATAGGGAAGCGCTCCCGCACCTGGGGCCGACATCGGAGAGATGCCACTGGCCGTATACGCATAGCGGGAGAAGCTTCCCGCGACTGCGTGAGCTGTCGTGGCATGTCCATTGCTGCTGGCTCCGTTCGTGCCGTTTGCTCCATTCGTGCCGTTTGCGCTGTATTCTAGACGATGCTGAACGGGCAGTGGCTTGAAGGCGCTGCTGTCAACGCTTTCCACACGGGCGGTCAGGGACTGGTCGGTCAGGAAGAAGACGGGCATCTGATAGCGTTCGGCCATGTTGAAGGCCGTAATCATCAGACTATAGCAATCGGCCACATCGGCGGGCGCGACAACGATGCGCGGCGCGTCGCCATGGCTGGCGTTGAGGGCAAAGCTGAGGTCGCCCTGCTCCATCTTTGTCGGCATGCCCGTGCTGGGACCTGCCCGCTGCGCATCCACAATGACTGCTGGCAGTTCGGCCATCGAAGCATAGCCAACCGCCTCGGTCATCAGCGAGAGGCCGGGACCAGAGGTAGCCGTCATGGCACGCTGCCCACCATACGAGGCACCGAGCACGGCGATGATGGCGGCGATTTCGTCCTCGGCCTGTAAGAAGGTGCCGCCGACCTGGGGCAATTCTTTTGCTAGTGCTTCCATGATGTCGCTGGCCGGTGTGATCGGATAGCCAGCGAAGAAACGGCACTGCGCGGCCAGCGCGCCAGCCACCACCGCCTGGTTGCCATTCAGCACCACGCGGTCGGCCTTATCAACCGTCCCCAGGCGGTACGGGTCGCGCTTGGTGATCTGCTCCTGCGCATACTTGTTCGCGATCTCCAGCGCCAGCATATTCTTTTCCATCAGAATGGGATTCGACTTGCGCGACCTGGAGAGGCGGGACTCCACGACCTGTGTAAGCGCGGCCAGCGGCAAGCCAATCAGGCCGGAGATGGCTCCCAGCATGACCATATTCTTGGTTTGGAAAAGCTGTACCTGTTTCCGCGCAATCTCGTTAAAAGGAACAGCATAGATGATGTGGTCACTCTCTTCGGGAGTGAAGTCGGACGGGTCGTAGACCAGCACGCCACCGGGACGCAGGTCACTGATGTTGCGGTCGTAGGCTTCTTTATTTAAGCAGACCAGCACATCGGCATAGTCGCCCATCGATTTGACAGGCTGGTCGCTGATGCGAACCTGAAACATACAAGGCCCACCGAGAATTTCGGCGGGAAAGGTGCGGAAGGTATACACGTGATACCCCCAGCGTGCGGAGGACAGGGCGAGAATATCTCCACCAGAAATGGTACCCTCGCCCGACTCGCCGCCAATACGAATTGTCACTTCATTCGCCATTGAATGCCCCCCTCGAAAAGTTTTGACCGCGCCATATAGCATTACGATGGCGCGGCCCATAAATGTGGGTCAAAATTCCTTATCCTTTTCTGCCTTCTCACACAGAAGACAGGGCGAAACTGAACCTTCTTCAAAGAACTGCTGTCATTATATCACACATCCTGACGAATAGGGAACGAACTTGTGCAGTTTGTGGCAAAATACCTATTGCCAATTTTTTGCCGCACCAGGCAGGCATAACTCTGACCGCAATTCTTGACAAATACTCAACTATAAATTCGAGAACTTCGGCTTTGAGGAGCAGTGAGCAAAGAAAAAAAGCTCTATAGGTGTTACAATACTATCAAGGAGCGTCAAAGGAGTGCCAGATGAGCATGAATCAATCAACGGATGTAGTTATTATCGGCGGAGGCGTCATCGGCTGTTCGATTTCCTACCAGCTGAGCAAAAGCGGCATCCAGGTCAGTATCATAGAACGGGAAGAGATTGCAGCCGAGGCTTCGAGCGCTGCCGCCGGTCTCCTCGCCCCGGCAGGCGTCCTCACGGGTTCCAGAGCGGTGGCTGATCTCTTTTTAGCAAGCTGGTCGATTACCCCTGAACTGATGGAAGAGATTGAAGCAGTGAGTGGTATAGGAGTCGAATATCATCGTACCGGGTCTTTGCACGTCGTAACAGGGACGGATGATCGGCCTCACCTGAACCGCTACGCCGAGGCGTGGCAAGCGCAGGGCGCAGATGCGACGTGGATAACAGGAGCCGAGGTTCAGCGTTACGAGCCTTTGCTGAATCCTGCCATAGACGCGGCTCTCTCTATTCCTCACGCGGCAAGTATCAGGCCACGATTGGTGACGAGAGCGTATGCTGAGGCCGCTCGTAAGTCGGGTGCGACCATTTATGAGCATACCGGGGTCACGGGTTTTCAGCAGAGCGCGAACAGGGTGACAGGGGTGCAGACAACGCGGGGAGAGACCATCGAGTGTCAATCCGTTGTGATCGCTGCAGGAGCATGGTCAGCGCATATTGGCGATTGGTTGGGTTTAAGCATTCCCGTTGTTCCTGCACGCGGCCAGATTCTTGCTCTCAAGCAGCTATCTACGCCGCTCAAGCACACAATCTTCGGTGAGGGTCTGTATCTCGTCCCCAAGCCTGATAATACTATCTATGCCGGAGCGACGGTTGAACAGGTTGGTTTTGATAAAAGCAATACGGCAGGAGGGATTGCCTGGCTGCTGTCCTCGGCCATCAAACTGATACCTGAACTTGAGTACGCGGCGCTTGAACGCATCTGGTCAGGATTGCGTCCCTGGTCGCGGGACTCGTACCCAATTCTCGGCAGAGCGCCGGGATGGGAGAACGTCATCCTGGCAACCGGGCATGGTCCGGCTGGCTTCGAACTGAGCGCGATTACTGGCCAGACGATAGCCTCGCTCATTGCCAGAGGACACACACCCGCGTTGATTCAGCCCTTCGGCATTGAACGCTTCATGGGAACGGGAACCATATTGAGCGATACAAGTGAAAAGAGCAGTCAATGGCCATAGATGATGTCGCCCAGGGCATGGAGGCGGGAACGATTTCGCTGCTGCTTGGGCATCCAGACCCGGAGACGCTGATGACGCCGGAATTGCAGCAAGCGATGCTGCGCGTCATCAATGCGCCGCAGTCCTACGCGGCACTCCAGTATGGGGCGGAGCAGGGGACGCGCAGCCTGATCGAGTTTCTGGTGGAGAAGATCAATCGAGAACAGGGCCTCGCGGTCAAGCCCGCGAACCTGATGGTGGTGGCAGGCTCGACGCACGCCGTCGATATGCTGGCGCGGCTGTTTGCCGGGCCGGGAAGTGCTGTGCTGGTCGAGGCTCCGACCTACGCGGACTCCCTGCACATCTTCCGAGATCAGCAGATCGCCCTGCACGCCATGCCTATGGACGAGGACGGTCTGATCCCCGGCGAGCTAGAAACGCGGCTGATCGAGCTGCACGCGAATGGCGTCTTTCCCAGAATGCTCTATACCGTACCGAATTTCCACAACCCGACGGGCAGGACGCTGCCGGAAGCGCGGCGCGTCGAGATTATCCGGCTGGCTCGCCAGTACGATTTTCTTATTGTGGAGGATGATGTCTATCGCGACCTTTCGTTTGAGGGCGATGTACCCGCCAGCTTCTACGCCCTGGCGCGTGGCGAAGGTGTATTGAGCATCGGCAGCTTCTCCAAGACGCTGGCTCCCGGCCTGCGCCTGGGCTGGCTGCTCGGCTCTGAGCAGGCCATTCAGGACTGCGTCAACTGTGGCACATCGCAAATGGGCGGCGGCGCGAACCCCTTCGCGGCGCGTATCGTCGCCGAGTACTGTCGCAGTGGAGCGTGGGAGCAGCATATCGAGCAGGTGCGCTCGCTCTATGCGAAACGTCGAGACATGACGATTTCCGCTCTGGAACGCTTCATGCCCGCTGGTGTGCAGTGGACGCATCCGAAAGGCGGCTTCTTCATCTGGCTCACACTGCCGGAGCA
>DASTKD010000105.1:0-36204 GCA_035716135.1 Ktedonobacteraceae bacterium | reverse complement strand
AGTCCCTCCTGGCTGACCGCCGTAATGGTGGTGGCGTGTTCCAACGCCCATAGCAGATAATGAAACCTGTTAGCTTTGAAGACATCGTTAATCAGATCGCTGCCACGAATGCTGACAAGCGCGGGAATGCCCAGTTGGCGCGCAGCGTAGACGGTGGGAAAGCCAGCACTGGTGGCATAAAATGCCTGCATGAGATCATAGCGACGCTGCTGCGCCAGTTCGAGCAGGGCATAATGCATATCGGTCCAGCGCTGTTCGCGCCGTTCGCTGCCCGTCCAGGGCGTCAAACGATAAAGCGTCACGCCCTCGAATGGCGACTCAAGTTGCGTGATGCCATTATTCCCCTCTGGCCTGAATTTGGTATGCGCGGAAGCATTGAACATGAGAATATCTACCTGTATATTGTAAGTCGAGGCCATGCCGCGCGCGATACGCGCAATCGAGTTCTCGACCCCGCCAGCGTCAAAGATGTTATCGGTTGTGGTCAGAGCGATATGTTGGAGTTGTGTATCAGGCATTTATTAACTCTTCTATCAACTTCGCATTGGTCCCGGCTCCATCCGTCCTGATATGCAACGCCTCTGCGCCGGGAAATGGTTCGCGCAGGCACATCTCCAATGTGGGCGCGATATTTTCATGCAGCGCGGTTTCGAGATCGAGCTGGCGCAAGGCTTGCAACTTTGCCAGCGAAGTCGCGTGCAATAGCTGCTCGCGTTCATTGAGCTGGCGCGGGATAATCAGGGCATTCGCGCCTGTTGCCAGCACCTCCGAGAGCGAATTGTAGCCGCCGGAACCGATGAAGAGGTCGCTGGCCTGCATCCACACGGGCAGCGGGTCGAGCAGGCGCGCCCAATGCCAGTTGGCGTGTTGCGCAACCATGTTTTGCAGGCGCGTATATGCGTCGGCTTCCAGGTATGGCCCGGCTGCAAAGTAAGCGAGATCATATGTATGTGATATGCCCTCTAAAGCGTGTAGCACCGCCTGCCATAGTTGCTCTGTACCCTGTCCGCCGCCAAAACTGGCAACCACAATACGAGCCTGTGATTCAAGATTTAACTGCTCGCACGCTTCTTGCCTTGTAGTGGCTGCCGGGCGTGTCACGTAGCCGGTATAGCGCAACATCGAGATGAGCGATGCTGGCACGCTGTAGTATTCTTCCAGGCGAAAGACGCGCTCATCGACATAGACGTGGATGGCGGCATAATTTGCGCGAATGAAATCCACCATGCGTGGACTGAAGAACTGGCTGTTCGTTTGCTCAGGCGCGCTCAGGATGCCGCGCAGGCCGAGTACTTTTTGTGTTGCGGGCGAGTGTGTGAGCGCCGGTACCAGTTCGCCATCATTGCCCTGCGGATGGTAATCGACGATCCAGACGTGGGGGCGAAAGTCGCGCACAAAGGTGGCGATCAGATTTTCGCGCATTCTGGCTAAGTCCTCGCGCGTAACGGGCAGAATGGGCGCGGAAACGGCTCCCTGCGCATGGTCAAAGGCCAGGTACGATGGTATCTTCACCACATCCATACCTGGCGGCAGCAGTTCAAGCCCTTTTGAGGCTCCCGTAATGCCCATCACAGCGCTGCCCGGCATATGTTCCAAGAAGCCTTGTCCAAGCGTTGCGCTGCGTATAGTGTGACCGAGGCTGCGCCCGTTATGCCAGTATAACGCGATGCGTCCGGTCATCGCGCCAGAAGTTTCTCAATGGTATCCAGATCCAACTCGATAAAGCTGGCCGGATCGAACAAATGCCAGTTTGTCAGGGCTTCGGGATGAACTTCCCCAAATTGCCCGATTAGCGTACTTTCATCCTCCCCAGAGTATATATCCATTTGCCGTCCCGGAATCAGGGCGGGATTGGCGCTACGCTTGGTCGCGTGGGGCAGGCGCAGGTGGTAGCAGAGCGCGTCGAGCAGCGTATGAGCGTTGTTGAATGGATGCTCTGTGCCGACCAGCAGGATGCCCATTGTCCAGCGTGAGTGCGCTACGCTCTGTTCGTCGATATGCACGGTTTCGGTGAAGAGGTAGAAGGTAGTGGGTGGTTGTGGTGCGCTGGCCTGGACAGCGTTTCTGAGCAAGGGCGCGAGGCTGCTATCTACCACGTATTCGCGCAATGTGTTGACGGCGTTGGCGAGTCGCATTACCTGTTGGGGCGCATTGTGACGCAGAGAGCTAATGACGTTTTCCTGAGAATCCAGCAGTAGGCCGATGGTCTGACGCGCTCCATAGGCGCGCATGTACTCCACCAGGCGTTCTTCCAGCGCATTACGCCGCGTTTGGCCGCCGAGCGCGGGAGTCGTCAAGAGCGCGGTTGGTTTCACCTCGTTATAGTGGGTGACTACCAGGTAATCTTCCAGGATGTCGATAGGATGGATAATGTCGAAGCGGAAAATGGGTGGCGTGACGCGCCAGCTATGTGCTACTGCATCATGGCGAACTTCAAAGTGCTGGCTTTGCAGCGCATTCGTGAAGCGTTCGCTACCGGGTGTAAAGCCGAACGTTTCACGCACATACTGGTCTGTAAATGTGAAAGGCTCCCACTTTGCGAATTGCTCTCCGGTATCAAGCGAGGTCGCGTAGCCTGCCAGCGTATGACCGCGATCTACGAAGTTGCAGGCGAAGGTAAAAAACAGCCACGTTGCTATACGCGCATCAAGCGCGGTAATGACAACGGTATTTTTCCCAGGCTTCAATGACAAGACGGGAATCGCCGTTTCATCTTCGCTGGCAACAGAAGTAATGCGAATCCCGCGTTGCATCCCCTCTAAAATCGTGACATCGATGTGCTGGCTGCTGCCGAAACCGAGTTGATCGCGCACTTTTTTGAAGAAATAGCCATCGTCAACAATGTCCTGCGAATTGCTTACATCCACAAATAAGACCCAGGCGGCTTTATTAGCGGGCAGGTTCTCAAAATGTACATCAACTTCAGGAAATCTTAGGATGTGTTCGAGATCATACTTTCGGCCTGCGATTGGGCTAAGGATACGCGCTAATCCATCGATGCACCAGAGTTCGGGACGTAGGGTATCCATAAAGTTGAGGGTCAGCGTGTCGTCGCTTTGTGTATCGATCAACGCCTTGATACTGAGCAGGTGATGCTCAAAATCGGGCGCGGTCAGCGTACCGGGCATCCGGCGCATAAGCTGGTCGCGCTCAAAATCAACGTTCGGCATAGACGGGTACCTCCGTTTCGTCAAAGGCATCGAAGCCGATGCTATTGGGGTCAAACGCCTTCGGGTTATCGCACAGGAAACGCGCCAGGCGGCTGACGTTGAAGCCGATCAGTCCAACCGGCACAGGCACTTCGAGGATCGCCGCCGATTCGGGGCGCAAGAGGCCGCAGGAGCCGATTTCGTCGCTGCTGCCATCGGCGTATACCACAAAAATATCGACCGAGACTTCGGCAAAGGGGAAATAGTTGGCCTGCACGCGCACATCAACCGCTTTGGGAAACATCGCCAGGCAGACATGCTTGATGCTTCCCAGCAGCGTTGAGACGTTCAGCCCTCTGTCGGCCACCAGCACGTCCATCTGGAGAAATTCAGGTTTTTCGGGACGCGCGCGACAGCAGCGCGAAAAGCCGAAGACGCGCACAGGGTACGCCTGCGCCATCGCTAATTGTCGCACGGTGACGGGCGTGCTGTGACTGCGCACCACCACCTGGTCATGGTTGAAGCCGTCCAGGTTGCCCCAGCCCCGCGAACCGGACGTGCCTTTGCCCTGGTATTCTAAGGCAAAACGTTGCTGGCAGGCGCGCGTCGCCTCGCTCATGGCCGCGCTCTCTTCCGGCAATGTGACGCCATCGATTGCCAGCAAATGTCTGGGACTGCGCACCGGGTGACACTTCTGCATAAATAGGACGTTGAGGTTCCAGAATTGCGTCTCCAGAATGGGCCGCGAAACCTCGCTGAAACCGGCAGCTACCATTGAATGGCGTAAATAGCTCAGGAAACGCGGCAAGGGATGCTGCAATTCCAATCGTTTTTCCGGCGGCGCGACGACGCTCAACGGGCGGAACTGGCGCTCGCGCCACGCGCCGCTCAAGAGCAAGTCGCGTGTCACGCTGCCAATCCTGTCCTGCATTGCGTCTTCCGCTAAAAGACTCGCTTGCGTTTCTCCAGCAGCAGTCAGGCGATAGCCTATCTGTGACACTTGCCTGTCTTCTACTAACTTGCGCTTCTCGGCTTCTGTCTCTGCCGGGTTGCGCGGGCCGCGCTGCTCCGTTTCTTTGACATGCGCTAAATAGGCTTGCAGTTGCGCGATTGAGGCTGGCATATCCTGCTGCTCAGGCGTGATCTTGCCGTTCGAGAAAGTCACGTAGCCAGCTTTCTGAAACGCGCCCAGGTACATGCCAATGGTAAACTTTGCCTCGGATGGTGGCAGGTACTCATTGATTTCTGGCAGCGTCAAAGCGCCTTTGTCGAGCAAGTGCTGCCACAGGCGTTGCTCCGGCAATCCCTGTTCCAGGTAATCCTGTCCTGCTTTTCTCAGCACGTGCTTCTGTTCGCTGCCGATCACCACGCTTTCTGCCAGTCCTTTGGCGCACAGGTAGCCCAGGGCTGATAATCCCTGAGCGTAGCTGAGTTCAACGCCTTCAAGAAGGCTTTCGACGGATTGCGCCTGCTCCCTGGCCTTACTCGCCAGCGCGTTAAGCATAGGTATTTCATTGTCACTCAGGACAATTTCTGTGTCTTGCATACTATGACTCACTATCTACAAAAATAATGAGCTAAGAGGATGTGTCAAAACGCGCGCGTTTTGACACATCCTCTTAGCTCATTGCTATTCTCTCAAAGTTCCCCCAACGGCTTCGCCGACGCGACGGATGATGCGATTGCGTATGGCGACGACCTGTGACTCTTTCAGGGGTTCGCTGGCGCTTTCGTAGGTCAGCTTGTAGGCCAGCGATTTGTGGCCTTGCGCGATTTGTGGCCCCCGGTAGATGTCGAAGAGTTCGGTTTTTGTCAGCAGCGTGCCACCAGCTTTGCGGATGGCGTCCAGCACCTGCGCGGCAGTAACGTCCTCTGCCACGACGAAGGCCAGGTCTTCCACTACCGGCGGGTAGTTGCTGATAAGTCCGACCGGTTGCAATTGCCAGCCCGGCTTGATGAGCGGCTTGATGAGCATTTCTGCCGTGTAGACGCGCGCGGCGGTGGGTATGTCGAAGTCGAGTAGTACCTGTGGGTCGATCTCGCCGATGATGCCAAGTGATGCCCCTTGCAGCTTTATCGCAGCGCACGTTGGCGTGTACGTCAGATTATCGCTCACGGCGTTATATTCAACGTCGCTGTCCGCGAAACCCAGGCGTTGCAACATGGTGTCGATGATGCCTTTGAGGTCGAAGAAATCGAAATTCTCCGCTCCTGCCGGGTCGGGGTAGAGGCTGGATGGGCGGCGCGGCCCCGCCAACAGAATGCACAGACGCGGGTCTTCGTCAGGGCGACCGCTCTCATCGCTATTTTCCGGCCAGTAGACTTTGCCAATCTCGAAGACGGCGTAACGCGAGGTATAGCGGTAGTTATAGGCCAGGTTCTCCAACGCGCTGACCTGCATCGAGCGGCGCATCACATTGCGTTTAGATGAAAGCGGATTGAGCAGGGTGACGAACGGAATCCCCCTCTCAGCAGCAGTGGGCCGACCACGATTGAATTTATCATGGTTTTCCACTGTTGTTAAAGAATAGCTGATGGTTTCTTGCAGCCCACAACCTACCAGGATGTCGCGCATCTTCTCCTCGGTTTCCAGCGCGAGGTTGCGGCGCTGCGGCGGCAATACATCATCCATCAGCGTGGTAGCGATCTTTTCGTAGCCGATGATGCGCGCAACCTCTTCCGCGAGATCGGCGGGGACCTGTATATCCAGGCGGTGCCAGGGCGCGATGCAGTGCAGCAGCGGCTCGTCATGCTCTACATGCAGTCCGAAAGCGGCATCGCCCAGTTCGGCGCGCGGCGCTGGCAGGCTTGCGACCTGCTCGCTGCTAATGTCCAGCCGTTGCAGCCCGGCGGCGATTTCGGGCAAGGGAACGCGCATACCGAGGATGCGGTGGATGTCACTGGCGGTGGTATACACCTCGCGCGCGACCTGCGGCACCGGATAGTTATCCACCATGCCCGGCACGTTATGCCCTCCGGCGTACTGGCGCAGCAGGCCGGCGGCGCGGCGCGCTCCAATGGCGTTGAGGGTGGCCGGGATGCCGCGCGTGAAGCGCTGGCTGGCCTCGCTGGGCAAGCGCAGCTTTTGCGCCGTGCGGCGAGTGTTGATGCCATCGAAGGTGGCCGATTCCAGGAACACGTTGCGCGTGCCGTCATGCACTTCTGTCTCAGCGCCACCCATGACGCCCGCGATGGCGATGGGGCCGAGGGTGTCGCAAATCAAGAGCATGGAGTCGTCCAACTCGCGCTCTACATCATCCAGTGTGGTCATCTTCTCGCCAGGGTTGGCGCGGCGCACGATAATAGCGGGCTTGCTCGCACCCGCCCGCCGCGCGCGTTCGACCAGCCTGTCATAGTCGAAGGCGTGCAGGGGCTGCCCCCACTCCAGCATCACATAGTTGCTGATGTCCACGACGTTGCTGATGGGGCGCATCCCCGCTTTGGTCAGGCGATCTTGCATCCATCCGGGCGCGGCGTCGATCTGCACATCCGTAATCATCATGCCGGTATAGCGATTGCACAACTGCGGATCGTCGATTTGTATCGAGACATAGGCTTCCACGTCGTGTCCATCGCTCAGTGCTGTATCATCGGGCGGCAAGTGTAGGGACGCGCCAGTGAGCGCAGCCACTTCGCGCGCCACGCCGATCATGTTGAGGCAACGCGCCATGTCAACGGTCAGGCCCAGCGACAGCACTTTATCGCCCAGGTAGTCGCGCAGGGGCATACCGACGGGCGCGTCCTCCGGCAAGATGAGAATGCCTTCGTGTTCTTCGCTCAGTCCAAGCTCGCGCTCTGAACAGACCATGCCGTTCGAGGCGATGCCGCGAATCTTGGATGGCTTCAACTTCTTCATGGGGCGCGGGCGTTCGTCGCTATAAGCGTCGATCAGCACCGCTCCGGCACGCGCGAAGGCCACTTTGAGCGCGGGCAGGTCTTGCCTTCCTTTGTACTCGAACAGGTTGGGCGCGCCCGTCACCACCTGTTCCGGTTCTGCCGCGCCGTAATCGACATCCACCAGTACCAGCCTGTCGGCGTTGGGATGCGGTTTGACCGCCACGATGCGTCCCACGACGATCGTTTCGGGGTCCCACGCCTCGCCCGTGTTTTCGATGGCCTCCACCTCCAGCCCGGCCAGCGTCATGCGCTCTGCCAGTTGCTTGAGGGGCAGGATCAAATCGACATATTCTTTTAACCATGAAATGGGAACTTGCATTGTTTTTCTCCTACACTCGTTCTAACATCCGCGCATCATTGGCGAAGAAGTAACGGATATCGTCGATGCCGTACTTTTGCAGCGCCATGCGATCAGGCCCCATGCCGAAGGCGAAGCCGCTGAACTCGGCGGGATCGTAGCCGCCGTATTGCAGCACGCGGGGGTGAACCATGCCCGCGCCCAGCAGTTCCAGCCAGCCGGTGTTTTTGCAGACGGGACAGCCCTTGCCGTTGCAAATGATGCAGTCGATGTCCATTTCCACGCTCGGTTCGGTGAACGGGAAGAAGCTTTTACGGAAACGAGCCTGTCGCCCCTGGCCGAACATCTGGTTGGCGAAATTCATCAACACGCCTTTGAGGTCGGAGAATGTGATGTGCTTGCCGACTGCCAGCCCCTCTACCTGATAGAACATGGACTCGTGGGAGGCATCGACCGCTTCGTAGCGATAGACTTTGCCGGGCAGGATGACGCGAATGGGCTGCGGCGCGTACTCTCGCATGGCCCACGCCTGGCCGGGGCTGGTATGCGTGCGCAGCACCAGGCCGGGCGTAGTGGTATAGAAGGTATCCCACATATCGCGCGCGGGATGCCCCGGCGGCATGTTCAGCAACTGGAAGTTATATTCGTCGGTCTCCACTTCCGGGCTATTATAAATCTGGAAGCCCATCTCAGCGAAGATGGTATAGATGTCGCGCAGGGCGCGCGTGGTGATGTGCAATTTGCCGAACGTCTGCGGGCGACCTGGCAAGGTGACATCTACGCTTCCAGCGCGGCGCATGGCTTCTAAATCCGCCTGGGCGATGGCCTCCTGGCGCGCCTGCAATTCAGCCTCCAATGCAATCTTGATGTCATTGGCGATTTTGCCGACCTGCGGGCGTTCCTCTGGTGAGAGGCTGCCCAGGTTGCGCAAAATGGCGGTAAGCTGGCCTTTGCGCCCCAGGTATTCGCCATGCCACGCCTGGATTTGCTCGCTGTTGCTGGCCTGCTCCAGCGCCGCCTGCGCATCCCGGCGTACCTGCTCCAACTGCTGTACAATATCCTCTCGCGTCGTATTTCCCATGTGAATCGCTACCTTCCTGAACTGTAGGGATAAAGAATCAAAAAAGCTGACAACGCATTCGTCTTCAGGGACGAAGTTGCCAGCATACTCCGCGGTACCACCCGTATTGATCCAGAACAACGTCATTCATGCTGTCGCGCATGGTTAGCGTGTGCCTGCGATCCACCTGGTTTGCCTGCTAACGGTGGCTGCCGGGGCTGTCTACTCACTTTCAACAGCCAGCTCTGGGGCGAACTTCAGCCGGTTGTTCCGCGAAAAGGCTTGCAGCCGGTGGCCTTCTCTCTCTGTTGCGTCCCTACCCGCGTACTTTTCCCCATCATTGCTTTTGTGATGTTCCCAAGTTTCGTTTCTGGAAACGAGATTCCGTTTACGGTATAGAGATCTCGTTTCGGAGATAGTATGCCAGATTTTAAGCTCTATGTCTAGTACTCAACCCAGTTTGATTTTTGTGATATGCTGAGGGAAAACAGGAGATGTTCCATGAAACGAGCAACTCCCATTCACTCTACGCCGACGCCGTTCCAGCCTATGTGGTAGTTTAAGACCTGAATACCATCGATCTGAATCTCCAAATTGGCTTGATGCTTTAACTGCTTTGGTTTATATTCAGGTGGCCGGTAGAGGAGTCTAACCTCTATTTTACCGAATGTCAGCTTCTGAGCCTGCATCTGCGTTGACGAGGCTCCAATCTTTTTCCCCGCGAATGCTGATGCGGCAGCAGCAATCGTTTCCTGATCGAGGTCTTTGTCATGTTCGAGATTGAGAACCGGCACATGCTGACCATTGAGCGCTTTTGTCAGGTCTTGCAGGGCATTCAGCTTTATATCTTTCAAGACCCTGGTTGCTCCAAGATCTTTCGAAGCAGCGGGGACTAAACCGAAAACCATTCCCAGGATATTATCTATATCATCTTTTGAAGCCTTTTGGAGCGCGAGAGGAAGAACCGGGACTGCCTTTGGGGGAGGAGGAGCCGGGACTGCCTGCGGAGGAGGAGGAATCGGGCCTTTCTGCGCTGAATAAGGAGCCGGGACTGCCTGTGGGAAAGGAAGAACTGCTTCCTCCTGTGGAGCAGGAGCAACAGCGTGGCGAATTTTAGTGATAGGAACTTTTGGTTTCAGGCTGACCTTCTTTGTAAGCTTACTTCTCCTCGCATATTCCTCCTGACACTCATTCCTTTGGGCCGGTGTTAGCCTGGGGTCCTTGATGTACGCTTGTAATTTCAGCAGCGAGACAGTTTTGAGATCCACTTCCTGTCCACTATCTGGATCGGGCCATAGTTGGATTACCTGCTGAGTTCTCGCGGGAATGCTTGCCAGGTGTCTTCTTTTGATCGGTGAGGGAGCTTCCTTTCCTCCGGTGATTCTGGCCGCGTTTGCCTCAGCGGCTTGTTCAAAACGGTCACCGGGTTCATTGATAGTGAGACCGCCAGCGCCGGGTTTTCCGGCCACTACTCCTGTTGCCTGCTGCACCACATGTGTTGCCTCGTGGGCCAGGAGATGCAGCCCTTTTGATGAATGGGGAACGTAGATGCCTGAACGGAAGAAGATATCAGGCCCTGTCGTGAAGGCTAAGGCCCTGACAGAGCGTGAGAGGTAATCTGCCTCGCTGCCGGTATGGACCCGTACTCCAGAGAGGTCTGCTCCCAATCCTTGCTCCAATCGCTGTTGAGCTTGCCTTTCGAGAGGATGACCACCACTTCGCGCGGCTTGAATATGGTCCCGTAGTCGATGTCCCACTTGAGTATCCTGGTCAACTTCTGATCCAGAGGTGCCTTGAGGAGTGGGAGGGAAAATAGGGATATTAGCAAGCGAGTACTCCAGGCGAGCGCCGCGCGCCGGCTGCATGTGCTGAGTAGAAGCAGCTTGCTCAGGAGCAGGAACTGGTGCAAGCACAAGCGGTCGAGAAACTGGTACCCGGCGCGAAGCTGGAGCTGCGTGAGTAGAGCCAGTACTCTGCTTGCGCTGAAGGCGATTGGAGGTATGCATGTCATTCTCTTTGTAAAAGTGTCACTATGCTCTTTTGAGACAGACAACCACAACTATACATGAACCTGTTGAAACTGTACCTGATTTTGCTCTGAAGCGCAAGAGGTTTCTTCACCAAAGTACGCTGAGATTTTCAGATAACGACATTACCGCTCGCTTCTTGCATCTCTCCTGTATCTCCTGTATACTACGCAGGTACAAACAAATACAATCCTCCAGCGATGATGAAGAGGAGTAGCTTGCCGGGGATAGCAGCGAGCCGGTAGATGGTGCGAGATCGGCAGTCTAAAGCAGGCGAAGGGCGCTTAGGAGCTGGATTGAATGAGTGGCTTCACTTCCACGAGGTGAAGAAGCAGGGTGGAACCGCGCATCATGCCGCACAACGCTGTAGCCCCGGGCCAGCACACAGGCATGGATTCGTCCCTGGACGTTGTTGTTGAAACGTCCGGGGAATTTTTTTGAGGAGGAATCCACTCATGACTCAGACAGAGGAGCAGAGCGTGTCCACCGGGGATACGCCGTTCGTTCCCATCGAAAAGATCGTCTCATTGTGCAAGCGGCGCGGCTTCGTCTACCCCAACTCCGAGATTTACGGCGGGGTCTCCGGCATCTACGACTTCGGGCCGCTCGGTGTCGAACTGCGCAACAATATCCGCCGCTTCTGGTGGTGGTCAATGGTACAGACCAACGATAACGTCGTTGGCATCGAAGGCAGCATCATCACCCACCCGCGCGTGTGGGAAGCCAGCGGGCATGTCGAAAACTTCGTTGACCGCCTGGTAGACTGCAAGAACTGCAAACGCCGCTTCCGCATCGATCACCTGCCCGAAGAGAACGTGAAGCAGAACAAATGCCCCGTCTGCGGCGGCGAACTGACCGAGCCGCGCAAGTTCAACCTGATGATGGAAACCTACATCGGCGTGGTCGAGGGCGAGCGCATGAAGACCTACCTGCGCGGCGAAGCCTGCCAGAACATCTACCTGGACTATGACAACGTGCTCAAATCCTCGCGTGTGGCGATACCTTTCGGCATCTGCCAGATCGGGAAGGCTTTCCGCAACGAAGTAACGCCCGGTAACTTCCTTTTCCGCCAGCGCGAATTCGAGCAGTGGGACCTGCAATTCTTTGTACACCCGTCTGAGATGCAGCAGTGGTTCGACTACTGGAAAGAGCGGCGTTTCGAGTGGTACAAGAGCATCATCAACCACAAAGATCGCCTGCGCTTCCGCCCGCACGGGCCGGACGAACTGGCGCACTACGCGAAACAGGCTTTCGATGTCGAATACCAGACCGTGCTAGGCTGGCAGGAATGGGAAGGCATCCACTGGCGGCAGGACTGGGACCTCTCGCGCCACAGCGAGTATAGCGGCCAGGACTTGAGCTATACCGATCCCGAAACCAGAGAGCGCTACATCCCCTGGATCGTCGAAACATCGGGCGGCGTAGACCGCACCTTCCTCAACCTGCTCATCGACGCTTACGAGGAGGAGCCACCATCGGGCAAGGATAAAGAGGGCCGTACCGTGCTGCGCCTCAACCCCATGCTCGCCCCGGTCAAAGTGGCCGTGCTGCCCCTGCAAAAGAACAAGGAAGAGCTTGTCACAACGGCGAAGGGACTGCATCACAAGCTGCGCCGCCTGATGGTCTCGCAGTACGACGAAGTGAGCAACATTGGTCGCCGCTATCGCCGCCAGGACGAAATCGGCACGCCTTTCTGCGTCACCATCGACTTCACGACGCTGGAAGATCAGACCGTCACTGTGCGCGAGCGCGACAGCATGGCGCAAATTCGCCTACCCATGAGCGAAGTCCCCGCCTACCTGCTCGAGCGCGTCAGGTGGGATTATAGCGTTTGAGTTTGGGAGAAAAAACACAACAGTGGATGATGGCGACGCCATCATCCACTGTTGTGTTTTTTCTCCCAAATATATTTAGCTTCTGGCAAAAAGTAAGCTGTGTTTGCTACAATTTGTATGGCTGGTTCATGTATTAACGCTTCTCAACACAAAAATAACGGAGAGAGATATGTCCTCAACCATACACATTCTGGGCTTCGCGGGCAGTTTGCGCCAGAAATCGTATAACAAAGCTTTATTGAAAGTGGCGCGCGAATATTTGCCCGGAGACGTGGAATTAGAAATTATTGGCCTCGACGATATTCCTTTGTTCAATGAGGACTTAGTACCCGATCCGCCGGAAGCTGTACGAGTTTTCAAAGAGAAGATTCACGAAGCTGATGCTTTATTGATTGGCGTGACTGAATATAACTACTCGGTATCCGGGGTTCTCAAGAATGCTATTGACTGGGCGGCATGGCCGATTGCCACAACGCCGCTTAAAGGCAAGCTGGCTGCTATTATGGGTGCGGGAGGGCGTTTCGGCACCACGCGCGCCCAGCTCAACTTTCGCCAGACGCTGCTCTATACAGATACGCGCGTGCTGCTCAAACCAGAGGTCTACATTGAAAAAAGCTGGGAGAAGTTTGATAGCGAGAGCAATCTGACCGACCAGCACGCGCGCCAGTCGGTCGAGGCTCTTGTGACCGCGCTGGTGCTGGCCGTCAGAGCCGAAAAAGAAAAAACTTCCGCACTGGTCAACAGTTAAATATGGATCATATAGCGTTTATGCGAAAATCCTGGGGGCTGACCGAGAAGATCGCCACAGGACAAAAGACCATCGAGTCGCGCTGGTATAACGTCAAGTATCCTCCCTGGGGGAAAATAGCCCCAGGGGATGCTATTTATTTCAAGGAGAGTGGCGAACCGATCAGGCTGCGGGCGCAAGTTGCGAAAATCCACACCTATACAGACCTTGTGCCGCAGCAAGTTCATGCGTTGCTGGAAGAATACGGCGAAGCTTGCGGCATCGAGCCAGAACAAATGCCCGACTACTACGCACGATTTCAGCATAAACGCTACGCGATCTTCATCTTTCTGAAAAATCCGCAGCGCATCGCGCCTTTCGAGATAAGCAAAGCAGGTTTTGGCAAGAAGGCTTCGTGGATAAGCGTAGAGAATGTAGAGTTACTGCGCAGGTAATCTATTGACAAATCTTGTAGAATAATCATCTCACGGCCCCATTATAATGCATTTGTCAACCATTACACATCGTCCAAAAGCGCGATGTATTTTTGCGCATTTTCAGGTATCCTCTAGTTGAACCCAACCAATGCATGGGCCAGGATGTGGGCAGTTCCGCCTGTCATTCTGAGCGCAGCGAAGAATCTCCAGTTGCCCGGCGAGAGATTCTTCGCTGCGCTCAGAATGACAGGCACAGCGGCCTCGGATATGTTACGTGAACGTCTCCGGGGCTTGTTCCCGTCTTTATTGACCCATCAAATGTGTCACTATAATTGCACATCAGAAAGGAGAGGCGGTAATGCTACCCCGCTCATATGTAGAGTGGAGGGTAGGCAACCGCAATTAGATGCATTTTCCGGTCAAACGCTACCTGGCGTTGCTTGTGACCTATCTCAAACCGCAATGGGGCAGAACGATTGTGATGGGGGCGCTGCTGCTCGTCAACGTCGGCCTGCAATTGCTCAACCCGCAAATCGTCCGTTTTTTCATCGACACCATTATTGCCAGAGGCCCGTCAACCACCCTGGCGTTTTACGCGCTGTTGCTTGTGCTGGTTACGCTGGTAGACGAAGGTGTCTCGGTCGCTACCACCTATCTCAGCGAAAGTGTGGCCTGGACTGCCACCAACCAGATGCGCACAGACCTGGTGGCGCATTGTCTCTCGCTGGATATGGGCTTTCATAAGGCGCATACGTCAGGCGAAATGCTCGAGCGTATCGATGGCGATGTTGACGCGCTCTCCAACTTCTTCTCGCAGTTCGTCCTCTTCCTGCTCACCAATGTCGTATTGATGGTTGGCGTGCTGATTGCCGTTTACTTCGCCGACTGGCGCGCCGGGCTGGTATTAACGATTTTCTCGTTGGCGACGCTGCTGATTCTATTGCGCCTGCGCCGCTACGCCAACCCTCTGTGGGTCAGCTATCGCCAGATGATGGCAACCTTTTTCGGCTTCTTAGGCGAACACCTGGCGGCGACCGAAGATATGCGCGGCAACGGGGCGACTGGCTATATCATGCAGCGTTTCTACCAACTGCTGCGCCCACTGTTGCGCAGCAACCGTCGCGCGCGTATGGCAACCTCGTATTCGAGCGCGGCGACTCTTACGATTTTTGTGCTTGGCTCCGCGCTCATGATGGGTCTGGGCGCGTACCTGTGGAGCATCGGCGCGATCACGCTGGGAACCGTCTATCTCTTCTGGTCGTATACCGATCTGCTCTCGCAGCCTATCCAGCAGATTCGCAACCAGTTGCAAGATTTGCAGCAGGCGGAAGCCTGTATCCAGCGTATCGAGCAGTTGTTCAGTACCCCATCCGCCATTCAGGAGAGCGAACAGGGTGTCGAAGCGCTGTCAGGTCCACTGGCAGTAGCCTTTGAGGATGTGACGTTTGGTTATAACGCTGGTGAGCCGGTGCTGCACGAAATCACCTTTGACATCGCGCCGGGCAAGGTGCTGGGCGTACTGGGCAGGACGGGCAGTGGCAAAACCACGCTGGCACGCCTGCTCTTTCGCCTGTACGACGCGCGGGAGGGAGCAATATGCGTTGGCGAGTCTCCCATCAAGTCTCTTGTTCTGCGCGGCTTGCGCCAGCGCGTTGGTATGGTTACGCAGGACGTGCAGCTTTTCAATGCGCCTGTGCGCGATAACCTGACTTTTTTCAATCGTGCCATCGACGATGCGCAATTGTTGCAAGTACTCGACATGGTCGGACTAAGCGCGTGGTATCAGATGCTGCCAGATGGTCTGGATAGTATGTTGGGCGCGGACGGTCAGGGTTTATCGGCTGGTGAAGCGCAATTGCTGGCCTTCGCGCGCGTCTTCCTCAAAGACCCCGGGCTGGTCATCTTCGATGAAGCCTCGTCGCGCCTCGATCCCGCTACCGAGCGCCTGATCGAGCGAGCCGTGAGCAGCATCCTCGCCAATCGCACCGGCATCGTCATTGCGCACAGGCTGGCGACCATCCAGCGCGCCGATGACATCCTGATCCTGGAAGATGGGCGCATACGCGAATATGGCCCGCGTGAAGTTCTGGCAACGGACCCCCATTCACGTTTCTCCCATTTGCTCCAGGTTGGTTTAGAGGAGGCACGCGCATGAAAACGTGGCAATTGTTGTGGCGCATCATGCGCTATCGTCCCTGGCTATATGCCATCGAAGGTCTGTGCCTTACCCTGTTCATGTTTTCGCGCGTGGCCTTTGGCGTCATTGTGCAAGATTTCTTTAACCTGCTGCCCGCGCAACCGCACCTGAGTTTCACCATCTGGGCGCTGATGGTCATTCTGGCTATCGTCGCTATCCTGCGCGTCGGGGTCATTCTCGGCGAAACCCTGACCGAGACGTATAGTAACTTTATGCACAAGACGCTGCTCCAGCGCAATATACTGGACTTCATTTTGCGGCGTCCGGGCGCGCAGTCGCTCCCTTGCTCATCCGGTGAGGCGCTCAATATCCTGCGCGATGATGCCTTCAACGTCGAAGAGATGCTGCAAGAATTGCTCTGGGTGGTTGGCTTTGCCCTGTTCTCGATTGTCGCTTTTATCCAATTGTTGACGGTCGATGTGAGTCTGACGCTGCTGGTCTTCCTGCCGCTTGCGCTGGTTGTTGCCATTACGCAGAGCCTGAGCGCGCGCATCGAGAAGTTTCGTGTAGCCAGCCGTCAGGCGACGGGTCGCGTCACGGGAGCTATCGGCGAAATCTTCAGCGCGGCACAGGCCATTCAGGTAGCAGGCGCGGAATCCCACGTCGTCGATTACTTTCACACTCTGAACGATCAAAGGCGCGTGGGCATGGTGCGAGACCGCACCTTGACGGAAACGCTCAACTCGACCTTTGGTGCAGCCGTCGGTCTGGGAAAAGGGGCTATCCTGCTCATCGTCGCCTTCACAGCCTACTCGGCACACCTGCGCATTGGCGACATTGTGCTTTTCCTCTACTACCTGGGCTTCGTGACCACCTTCACCCAGGCTTTCGGCACGCTTATTACCCTGTATAAACAGACGGGAGTATCATTTGAGCGTATGGGGCGTCTATTACAGGGCGCGCCAGTTGCAACACTCGTGAAGCACAACTCTTTATACCTCAAAGGCAGCATTCCCACTATCTCAAGCCCCATTATTACGGAGCAAGACCGTCTACAAACGCTCAACGTTGCCAACCTGACCTATGGCTATCCAGAAAGCGGGCGTGGCATCCAGCAGGTCAACTTCACGCTGCAACGAGGCACGCTGACTGTCGTTACGGGGCGCGTGGCATCTGGCAAAACCACCCTGCTGCGCGCGCTGCTGGGGCTATTACCGAAAGATGAGGGCGATATTCGCTGGAATGGCGAACCGGTATCCAACCCGGCCAGCTTCTTCGTGCCGCCGCGCAGCGCCTACACGCCCCAGGTGCCGCATCTCTTCAGCGATACGCTCGAAGAAAACATCCTGCTGGGGTCGCCAGAAGATGAAGCCGTGCTGCAAACGGCCATCAAGACAGCCATTATGGAGCGCGATGTAGCAAGTTTTGAGGATGGTTTGCACACCATCATCGGCACTCGAGGGCTAAAGCTCTCCGGTGGTCAGGCCCAGCGCACCGCCGCCGCGCGAATGCTCGCCCGCCCATCAGAACTGCTCGTCTTCGACGATCTCTCCAGCGCCCTCGATGTCGAAACCGAACAACACCTCTGGCAACGCCTCTTCTCCGAGGGCAAATGTACCTGTCTCGTCGTTTCCCACAGGCGCAGCGTCCTGCAAAAAGCCGATCATGTAATCGTCTTAAAAGACGGACAGGTTGAGTCTCAGGGAATACTGGATGAATTGTTGGAGACGAGCGAAGAGATGCAGAAATTGTGGCAGCAAGAAGGATAAAAATATTATGGACAATTCGCAAGCCCATCCCTGGCGCAGCGTTGAAGAACTTGTCGAAATCGGCTTTCAGCGTTCGCGCGTGGTCATGATGAACGAGGCGCACGCGGGAGATTTGCGTTGTATACGTACTCGTGTGATTGGTCAGCGTATTTTACCCACTGCTCATAAGTTGGGAGTGCGCAACATCGCAATGGAGGCATTGGATTTACCTACCTCTGAAGAGGCCAATCGCACACGACGCCTTAGTGAACTGGCTGGAGGCTATCTTGCTCAACCAGAGATGAGGGCATTTATTCAGTTAGCGCTCGACCTGGGTTGGACGCTTGTTCCCTACGAGGCCGATTTTTCGCTGGAACCTCCGAATCTCTCCAGGTGGAGTCGAATCAACTGGCGTGAAGAGATGCAGGCGCGCAATCTCATTGCTTATCTCCATTCAATGTCCGGCGATACGAAACTGCTGGTGTGGTGTGGCAACAGTCACCATGCAAAGATTATTATTCCCAGACAGCCGGATGATCCAGAAGACGAGCAATGGATATCGATGGGATACCAGTTCAGAGCATTGAGCAGCATCGACCCCTTTGTGATTGACCAGACCCAGACCGTTCATTTTCCAGCCCTGGCAAGAAGCGAAATGGAAGAGTGGCTGAATGAAGTAGCGCCTCAGTTGACAGGCTTTGATGGGACGGCAGGTTTTCTTGCCGAAGATGCCCCCGCCTGCTTTCATGTGAGCAGTGCTGAAGATGCCTGTGTAGTGTCATTAGATAACGAGATGGCATAAGTAAGAGTATGCGGTCGCCGACATCGACCGCATACTCTTACTTATGAATTCGCAGGAGAACTAGATTCATGTACCTGCGTGCTTTGTTTTTCTTCCGGCGGTGTTTCGGCAGCCTCTGGAGCCTTTGCTGTCTCCTGTTTTTCTTTCTCGCGCTGCTGTTCAGGAGTCAGCAGCATGAGCGCCGCCTGCTGGGGACTCAGGGGGATGCGCGAAATGTTATCGCGTACCGAGTTGAGTTCTTCCATCGGCAGTTCGGCCAGCAGTTTGTCTTTGGCTTCTTTGGCCTGGCCGACCGTCTTACCGGCGTTGCGGGCGACCGATTGTATGGCCTTTGGCCCGAAAATTAACAGGCCAATGACCAGAATCACCACCATGTCTAATGGATGAAAGCCCATACGGCCTCTCCTTCCAGTTATATCTATCGCAATCTATGCATTCTATTTTACCCATATATCATACCATACGCTGGTAGGAGACAGGGAGATGATATACAAACTCGTCGAAGAAATATGCCAAAAATACCAGATGGGGCGTTTCTTTTAACAGAGAGTATACAGGAAAGCGTGCGGAGGCAGGATGGCTCAATGTCTCATGACATTCGCTGTCATCAGTTCCATTGAGCCATCCTTGCCGATCACGGTGGATGGTATCATGGACCCAGGACTTCCCCCACACACCCCTTATCTGGGTACACCGGTCGTGTTTCCCCCAGGACAACGACCGGTCTCTTTTTGTTTTGGGCCAATTTTTTCCTGCTATGATTCATAAAAAAGCTGTACAAAACTCTTCACTCAACATATAATAATAGTAGAGTTTCCATCGTTATATCAATCGTTGTCATGTATTTCAAGAGGCGAAACCAACATCTGGCGTACAGAACTCTATTTAGCGAAACAAAAACATCAGGAGGATGCATTATGCAGCAGCAACCTTCACCTACCCCCGGCACGGATCTTGGAACGTCAATCGCGCAGAGGTATGGCATCGCGCGTAGCCCTTTATGGCCGCGTGTGCAAAGGGCATATCTCGCCGAAAACCCGCAATGCTCGGTCTGTTCCAGCAATTCAACCATCCAGATTCACCACGTTATGCCCTTCCACTTTTGCCATCTGGTGTATCGAGGAGACCTGGAGCTTGACGAGCGAAACTTTATACCGTTATGTGAAGAATCAGGGAACAATCATCACCTGTTGCTCGGACATCTTGGTAGTTTCGAATCCTATAATCAGGGTGGTAGGGAGTCCATTCTGGCGCTGGGAAAATCCTTACCAGGGTTGAGCGAGGAAGCCATTAAAGCTGACCAGGCGTGGATACAGTTGATGGGCAGTCGCCCCAAACCCTGGGAGCAATGGAGCCATGCTGAGAAGCTGGCATTCAGGCAAATCCTCGATACCACCTTGCCTTTTATAGCAACGGCCAAAGCCTCCGCCCCGTATCCTTTTCTGGATGATGGAACGATGCCGAGTCCCGACGCGGTAACTACCACCTATCATTAAAACCATCAGGGAGGTGTTCATGCCCTCATGAACACCTCCCTGATGGTTTTATCCCTGTGACGCCGGCATCCTGGCTACGTCTGCCAGCGCTTTGTCGAGCAGTTCGGTGGCTTCGTCAACGTCGGCTTTCGTCATGTTGAGCGGTGGCACGATGCGCAATGTGTTGGTGCCGAGCGCGTTCATTAACAGGCCATGTTCCAGCGCCTGCTGCACGATGACGGGCGCGAGGCCGTGTTTGACGTTTACGGCCTGCATCAGGCCGATGCCGCGCGGGCTATCGATGAAGTCGTACTTCTGGCAGAACGCCTCGAATTTGCTGCGACAATAGTTGCCAATGTTGGCGGCGTTTTCGATCAGGTTTTCGTCGAGGATGGTCTTGATAGTGGCGACACCGGCGGCGCAGGCGATTGGATTGCCGCCAAAGGTGGTGCCGTGATCGCCCGCTTCAAACAGGTCGGTGCGCGGCCCCGTCAGCATCGCGCCAATCGGCACGCCGCCGGCCAGCCCTTTCGCCATCGTCACGATGTCCGGCACAATACCGAAGTGTTCCCAGCTAAAGAATTTGCCGGTGCGTCCCATACCCGCCTGCACTTCGTCGCAGATCATCACCAGGTTGCGCTCGTCGCATAACTGGCGCACGCCTTTAATGTATTCAGGATTGCCGGACCAGATACCGCCCTCGCCCTGTACCGCTTCGAGCAGCACCGCGACCGTGTTATCGCTAATAGCCGCTTTCAAAGCATCAAGGTCGTTGAAGGGTACCTGTTTGAAGCCTTCGGGAATGGGTACCCAGGTGGCCTGGTAGAATGCCTGGCCGGTCGCGGCTGTCGTTGCCAGTGTGCGCCCATGAAAGCTGCGTTCCATGCTGATAACTTCAAATGCCCCGTTTTTATGCACGCGCCCGAACTTGCGCGCCAGCTTGATCGCGCCCTCGTTGGCTTCCGCGCCGC
Source organism: Ktedonobacteraceae bacterium (assembly GCA_035716135.1). Classification (GTDB taxonomy): domain Bacteria; phylum Chloroflexota; class Ktedonobacteria; order Ktedonobacterales; family Ktedonobacteraceae; genus CF-113. The sequence continues at coordinate 15,641 of DASTKD010000105.1, read as the reverse complement.
TATTGGAGAAAAACGAACGCATTCCGTTGCTCAACTGCCCGAGCTGTTCGGCCAGTTCGATCTGGCGCGTGTTGTAGTACAGGTTGGATACATGCACCAGTTGCGTCACCTGCTCCTGCACCGCCTTCACGATAGCTGGATGGCAATGTCCCAGCACATTGACTGCGATACCCGCCACCAGGTCGAGATAGACCTTGCCGTCGCTGTCCCACACGCGCGCGCCCTGGCCTTTTACGAAGGTGACAGGTTGGCGTTTGAACGTTCCCTGATAATATTTATGCTCAAGCGCGACCCAGTCGCGTTTCGATACATTTGTTGTTGTCATGGTAAGTATTCCCCTTTGAATGTAGATTATCGTGTATACAACGTGTTTTCGTCGATGTAGCCGTGTGTCAGGTCGCAGCCCCACGCGGTGGCTTGCCCATCGCCAAGATGCAGGTCAACCGCGATAGTGACTTCGCTGCCCGCCATTGCCGCCTTCGCATCAGGTTGTGCGTAGCTGCCCGCCATGCCCTTTTGCATCACCTGCACATCACCGATGAAAATATCGTAGCTGCTTTGATCGAGTTCGCACCCGCTTGCGCCCAGCGCGGCCACAATGCGCCCCCAGTTGGGATCGCCACCCGCCAGAGCGCATTGCCAGAGCGGAGAAACGGTAATGGCGCGTGCTGCCTTCACGGCATCCGCCTTATCGCGCGCGCCTCGCACATGCACGGTCATCAACTTTGTGGCTCCCTCGCCGTCGCGTGCCATTTCGCGCGCCAGGTACTGTGTCACGCGGCGCAGCGCCTCGCGGAACGTGCCTGACTGGGGATGCTGCGCGCTGATGGGTGTGTTGCCTGCCAGCCCGTTCGCAAAGAGGACGCAGGTATCATTGGTGGACATATCGCCATCCATCGCCATCATGTTGAATGAGTCGGCGACGGCGGCGCGCACTTCTACTTTCATCCACTCCAGTTCAACGGCGGCATCGGTGGTCAGGTAGCAGAGCATAGTTGCCATGTTGGGGTAGATCATACCCGCGCCCTTTGTCACACCACCCAGGCGTACCGTGCGTCCATCGATTTCAAATTCCAGCGCGATACGTTTGGGGCGCGTATCCGTCGTCAAAATGGCTTCCGAGAAGGCATTGCCCCCGTCTGTGCTTAGTTCGATAGCCGGCACGCCGGCCTGAATCTTTTCGATGGGAAGCTGGCGGCCAATGATGCCTGTGGAAGAACATAGCACCAGCTCGTTTTCTATCCCCAGTTTCTGTGCTGCGTATTCGCTCATGCGACAAGCGTTCAGCAGGCCCAGTTCACCGGTAGCGCAGTTGGCATTGCCGCTATTCACAATCACGGCCTGGGCTTTCCCATCGCGTAATCGCTCCTGGCACACTATGACAGGCGCGGCGCGCGTGCTACTCGTGGTAAATGTGCCAGCCGCCACGCACGGCACGTCCGACGCCAGAATTCCCAGATCCTTAATGGCGGTATCAGACTTAATGCCACTGGCCGTCACACCGGCGCGAAACCCCTGTGGCGCGGTCACACAATGCTCAACCTCTCGAAATAGCTCAGACAAGAAAATAACCCTCCTGTTGCTAGAAAATACCCTGCTTTATCTGTAAAGGGGCGGCAATCCCTCTTTAACCCTGCCCTGCTTGCTTCATTGTACAATGTGGCGGGAACGAATCACAACCTCCCTTTGCGGGTAGCTATCGGATTTACGCTAGATTTGATACAATAGACGTAACGACGTTCTGTCGCTATTGATCTACGATAGCAAATATAAGGAGGAAATCGTGGCGAACAAAGAACAGAAAAAGACGCAAAAGGCTGCGCCCAAATCGAATAAACAGAAAAAAGAGATGCTGAAAGAGAAAAAAGCCTCTAAACAGGGCAACTCTGGCCTCTCTTTGAAGAAAGAATCGTAATAGTCCTCTCAACCATTGTTCCGGTGAGTGTATGCAGCACCACGCTCTCGCAAATACTCACCGGGGCTATCCACTCCCTTGTCTTGCATCCTCCTGGTACTTCATCTACATTTTTCTCTGTTCATACGTTATAGTTAGTACAAGAGTAAAATGTAATTGTCGTTACACATCTCTGCGTCGCTTATGGACTTGACACTATTGCTACAATGCGGATAAGATGCCATCCATGAGCGCGCTTTATCTGCTCATCACTTCGGTGGGTAGCCAGAGGCTGGCGAGAAGAACAGGGGGTATTATGCAGCCAAAGTTTCAGCACGATGACAACAAACGCCCCCCCCAGGTTGAACCCGGGATGGCGCAGTATTCATCAGGTTTTGAACAGGACCAGGCGGACCAATGGGCCGTACTGCGGCACGAGGTGGAGGATGAGAAGGTGATGCGGAACGATGAGCGCGCGGGAGCAGCACGGTCGGATTGGGATCAGCGTGATACCGAAGATGATAGCTTCGCTGCCCAGGACCCCTACGAAATGATCGAGCAGGCCCCCAACCATGTCAATATTGTGGTGGCAGGCGTGGGCGGCGGCGGTATGAACGCCGTCAATCGCATGATTGCTGCGCGCGTGCGTGGCGTGCGTTTTGTGGCGATGAATACGGACGCGCAGGTGCTGGACGTTTCGGAAGCCGCGTCGCGTATCTGCCTGGGACGCCATTATACCAAAGGGCTGGGCGCGGGCGGTAATGCCTCTGTGGGCGCGCGGGCGGCAGCCGAGAGCGCCGAAGAAATTCAGGCGACGCTGGGGAATGCCGACCTGGTCTTCATAGCAGCTGGCATGGGTGGCGGCACCGGCACGGGCGGCGCGCCGGTCGTGGCGTCGCTGGCGAAAAAGCTGGGCGCGCTGACCATCGGCATCGTGACGCTGCCCTTTTCTTTCGAGGGTTCGCGCCGCAAGCGCATCGCGGAAGAGGGTATGGCATCTCTAAGCGAGGCCGTGGATGCCCTGATTACCGTACCCAATGATCGTTTGCTGGCCGTGACGGGCAGAGATCGCAGCCTGGCCGATGCTTTCAAGCTGGCCGACGATGTATTGCGCCAGGGCGTGCAGGGCATCGCCGAGGTTATCAATGTACCCGGCCTGGTCAACGTCGATTTTGCCGACGTGCGCAGCGTGTTGCGCGAAGCTGGCTCCGCCGTCATGAGCATTGGACAGGGGCAGGGGCGCAACCGCGCTCAACGCGCCGCCGAAGAAGCTATCGCGGGCGGCTTCCTCAACGTGGCGATTCGCGGGGCGCAGCGCGTGCTTTTCAACATCAGTGGCGGCGAAGATATGACGCTGTTCGAGGTCAACGAGGTGGCCGAATTTATCGGCAATGCCATCGACAATACGGCGGACATTACCTTTGGCGCGGTCATTGATCCAGCGTTGGATGATGTTATCCGCGTGACCCTGATTGCTGCCGGTATGCAGGAGGCTCGCACAGCGCGTATCCCGGCCATCCACCTGGAGCAGCCGCAGGCGCGCGCCCAATCCGGCTATGCCGCGCCAGAACCGGCGGGGAATGGCTACACGTCCACGCCTCCGCGTCCACCGGTGGGGCGGCCAGCAGCGGATAATATGGCAAATAGAGCGCCCGCGTTTCCTGCGCCTCAGCCGTACATACCCGCGCAGCCCATGCCGCAGGCGCAAGTTCAAGCGGTTGAAGCACCTGTTGTCGCGCCGCGTCCTGTCATGCGTCCGCAAGCGCCGCAGTCACGCCCGCAACGCAGCCTGGACGACCTGCGCGGCCTGCGCAGCATGGGACGGCGGCAGGGTCACGACACGCCGTACTCACAGCGACGTACCGGCGAAGATGACGACGTTGACGATGCCGCCGTCGATGTCCCGCCTTTTATGAAAAAATACCAGTGACAGAAGATAGAGAAACAGCCCTCCATCAGTCAAGCCAGCTTGACTGATGGAGGGCTGTTTCTCTTATCCTTGTTCGGATGCGGCGGCTTTGCCCCGTTCGCCGCCTTTTTTGCCAATCTTGGAGTAGAACTCCGAGCCTTGCTGGCGTTTGGTCGATTCGCCGCCTTTCTTGCCAATTTCGGCGTAGAATTGCGGCCCCCGTTTCTCTTTAACGGATTCGCCGCCCTTCTTGCCAATTTTGGAGTAGAACTCCGGCCCATACTTTTCTCGCACGGCCTGACCGCCGCGTTTCGCCTTTTGTGATCCAGGTTCTGGTCCCCGTTTGTTGTTCGCCATAGAAAGTCCCGCCCTTCTTTAACTCGTACTACCACATTTGCCCAACATACCATGCGGTGAGACATTCTCTCCCCTGCCTGAACATCTCGCTGCTTCCCTACTGCGACTGATGCTCACTTGCGCGCGCCCGCGCCTCTGCTACACGATTGGCTATCATAGCCGCCGTGATGCCCGCGCCAACGCCATTGTCGATATTGACAACCACCAGACCCGGCGCGCACGTTTGTAACATCGTCAGCAATGCGGCAACACCCTTGCCGCCCATGCCATAGCCGACTGATGTAGGTAGCCCGATGACGGGTACCGGCACCAGCCCGGCTACCACCGATGGCAACGCGCCATCCATGCCTGCCGCCACGATGATCGCATCGGTTCCTCGCGTGATGAGGTCTTTCAAAGGAGCAACCAGCCGATGCAACCCAGCCACACCCACGTCATAGATACACGTCACCTCGCAGCCCATCTCTTCCGCCAGGAGCGCAGCCTCTTCCGCCACCGGAATGTCGGACGTGCCGGCGCTGATAACGCCGACCTGTCCTCCTGTGCTACGATGTACGTAATCTGGTCTGTAGATCGATACCATGCGAGACATCGCCCGTTCGCGTAACTCATACGCCGGAAATGACTCACGCAATACCCCTACAGTTTCCGACCGAACCCGACTGATAATAGCCCGTCCCGTTTTTGCCAGCAACACCTGCGCCATTGCGACGACCTGACTGGTTTCCTTCGTCTCGCCGAAAATGACTTCGGGCGTTCCCTTGCGCTGCTCGCGCTCAAAATCCGGGCGGACACCAACGACCGGTGAGGAAGCATCTGAGTTTAACCATTGCAGAAACGATTCCAGGTGATCTTCAGCATGATGACCCACGAAAATATATCCTTACTAGAGCCTTGCGCCTCAATCTCATCTGGGAGTTTCCAACAAACCTCAGTGTAGCACAGTTCTACCAGATGAGCAAGCCAACAATGTGCGCGATCACACGTCTATGATATAATGTACTTGTCGCACCAAATTATGACCGTTTGCTCTCATGAGTTTGAGATATACATAGATGAACACCTGATGAAGAAGAAATATATTTTACTGATCGGCATATGCCTACCTTTCATGTTGCTCCTGGCAGCATGTGGTGGTCCTACCGTCGATCAGGCTACCCCGCGGCAGACCGTCACCATTAGCCCAAAGTTTCAATCGCAGCTTTCGCCTATTCCGACTGCGCCGGCCTATCTTTGCGGCGCGTGGTCGTCTAATAATGCTCCCGGCCCCAACGATACCATTACTATCTTCGCGCGCCTGACCAAAAATATCGTGGGAGTGGGCGGCGCGACAGCTACGGCGGTCGTACATTTCCAGGGTGGCGACCAGCAGTTGGATCAGCATCCCACCAGCGATGACGGCGGCTATGTATCGTTCACGCTGGCGTTGCAGGGGCAACAACCGGCCACCATTCCGGCCACCGTCGATGTAACTTTCACGAACTTCCCCGGCGGCACGGTGCATTGCTCGCAGGCTTTTTTCACCCCGCACTGAGTTTCTGGCAGGTCGGGCAGTAATGTGTGCTGCGTTGCCCGACAACGATGCGCTCGATAAGCGTACCACAACGTGTACACGGTTTGCCATCTTGCTGGTAGACGCGCACATGATTGTAATTGTCTCCGGCCTCGCCCCACAGATCGCGGTACTTGCTGAACGATGTGCCGCCATGCTCTATCGCCCGCGTCAGCACCGAGACGATGCCTTCATACAACAGGCGAATCTCATCCAGCGAAAGCGACTGAGCCGGGCGCAATGGGTGAATGTACGCATAAAATAGCGCCTCATCCGCGTAGATATTGCCCAGTCCCGCGATGACTGTCTGATCGAGCAATACCTGCTTTATCGCGCCTTTGCGTCCGGCAAGGCTGCGCGCCAATCCCTTCACCGTGAACTCATCACCTAGCGGTTCCACGCCCAGACCTGCCAGCGCCTCCGCCTCGCGCTCGCGCGGCCACAACGCGATGCGTCCAAACTTGCGCGGATCGGTATACACCAGCCGCCGCCCATCGGCCATATTGAAACAGACGCGGCAATAGCGCAATTCAGGCGGATCAAATTCATTCTCCAACCCGGAAGCAGAGTGAAATGCAGGCCCTCGCGTATTCCACGCGATAGGGTCACGCTCTCGCAGGCAGGTATCAATCTCCCAACCTGGCGGTATGAGCGAAAGATTGCCCGTCATACGGCGATGGATGGTCAATATCAGATCGCCACTCAGATCGAGAATGAGGTATTTCCCGCGCCGTCGCACCGCTATAATGCTGCGTTCCGCTATCTCAGCCAGAAAATCGGGCAGTTCGGGATAACCAACGGTGCGCTCCCAGAAGACTTGCGCGTCTCGGATGGTTGCGCCCACGATAGCTGCCCGCAACTGGCGGGCAGTATATTCAACTTCAGGTAATTCAGGCATCGCTTCCGTTCCTCGTCAACTCCATTAACTTGCGAAATTTGCCCGTATCATAGCATAGATCAATGAGATTGACGATGCGTTCTAATGCAAGGCAGGATTGTGAAAGGACAAGGCGACCGCAAGGGTCGCCTCTACTATGACACGACATGCCTCCCCAGGCCCGTTCTTAGTGGAGGCGACCCTTGCGGTCGCCTTCCTCGCCGCCGCCGCCATGATTCACAAACCCTGAATGGTAAGCTACAAAGGTTGCTTTTCTTGTGTTTTCAATGTACTCTTTCTTCAGACAGAGATACAATCCAGAGCAGAAAGCGAGGACAGGCATGAAGACATTTGAAGACCGCAGCGACGGTGGCATGACGATCAGCGATAATCAGGTACAAATCCATCTCGTTCCCGATGAAGCCTACGCTTTATGGCAGTGGCTTTCTGCTCGTAAGGATGCTTTCCAGGCGCACGCTCATAAAGAGATGCTGGAACTGGAAATTCATCTTTACCAGGAAGACCTGGATCATCTGGAAGACTTAAAGGCCGCTATCCCCGACCTCCACGAGCGAGGTCCCATCATCAAAGTACTCGAAGCGCCGAGGGAGGCCGTTTCCACGCGAGCCTTGCAGTTGCTCAAAAACTACCAGATCGAATATCACGTCCATCCCCTGCTTGAAGGCGATGATGTCTACGCGCAGGGCTAGTCAATGACTTCCCACACGCGATAGCCCGAATCCGTATCCTCTACCAGCGTGGTAGCTGGCAGGCGCAGCATTCTTGCCACTGACCAGACATCGCCTGCCGCGCCGGAGACGTTGCCCACAGTTATCGCCAGCGTATAGGCTGCTACGACGGGGGCAATGAGCGTGAGGACGATACCGGCCAGCGTGATGACTGCCATTGGGGCCAGCCCGACCACCAGGTATTGATTGCGGCGGAAAAGCTGGTTTTTCGCGCCGCAATAGAGCGCGTAAGGAAGTTTCGCGCCAAAGTAAGGTTTGCCGCCCCATAAGAGGAAGGCCGCGCCGTGCAAAGCTTCGTGCAATGGCAGCATCAGGCAATAGCCCACTATGCTGATAAGCAGCCACAGCAGAAAACCGCCGCCCGTAATGCCCGGATTGGGAGTACGGTAATGCAGTACAAACGCGCCATAATTCAGCAGGCCAAAGAAGGCCGCGCCAATGAGCAGCAATTGCAGGCTCAGACGGGCCAGTGGCAAGAGTTGTTCCCGCTCGAGCAGGGCCATCTCTTCCACTTTGCGAATATGCCCGGCATCGATGGACGCCTGCTGCTCGATGCGCAGGCGCGGCTGAAAGCGGTCTACCAGCGTTAATGACATAGCTCTATTTCTCAGTGATCGCTCTCGCTAGACGCCCATCGAGCGGCCAATGATCTCCTTCATGATTTCATTCGTGCCGGCGTAGATGCTCTGCACGCGCGCGTCCAGGTACATACGCGCGATGGGATACTCCAGCATGTAGCCGTAGCCGCCGTGCAACTGCACGCACTGATCGACGACCCGCTTTTGCAGCTCCGAAGTCCACCATTTCGCCATCGCCGCGTCTTCCGGCGAGAGTTCTCCGGCGTTTAACTCCTCGATGCAGCGATCGACATAGACGCGCGCGATTTCGGTCTCCGTCTTCATTTCAGCCAGCTTGAAGCGCGAATTCTGGAAACTGCCAATCGGCTGACCAAACGCCGTGCGCTCTTTGCAATATTGAAGCGTGATCTCTAGCGCCGTCTCGCAGACCGCTACAGCCAGAATTGCTACGCTCAATCGCTCTTGCGCGAGCTGGCGCATCAGGTAGTAGAAGCCGCGTCCCTCCTCGCCAAGCAGATTAGCGACTGGCACTTTCACATCTTCAAAATACAATTCCGCCGTGTCCTGCGCTTTCTGACCCACCTTTTCGAGCTTGCGACCACGTTTGAAGCCTTCCATGCCGCGTTCCACAACGAGCAAACTGATGCCTTTGTGTCGCATCTCGAGATTGGTTTTCGCTACCACAATTACCACGTCGCTCAAGATGCCATTAGTAATAAACGTCTTTTGTCCGTTGAGCAGGTAGTAATCGCCCTGGCGTATCGCCGTTGTTTTGACCGCCGCCAGGTCGCTGCCCGTGTTCGGCTCGGTCATGGCGATGGCTGTAATCAATTCACCGGCGCACATGCCCGGCAGCCAGCGCCGCTTCTGCTCCTCGTTGCCATAGGCCATGAAGTAGGGGAGGGTAATATCATTGTGCAGACCCATGCCCTGTCCCGCGCTGGAGACCATCGCGCGGGCGGTTTCTTCCGCGAAGATGGCGCTATACTTGAAATCGTCTGCTCCCGCGCCGCCGTATTCTTCCGGCACGCTCATGCCCAGAAAGCCCTGTTGCCCGGCCTTCAACCATAACTCGCGCGAAACCATGCCGTCCTTCTCCCACTGCTCGTTGTGGGGTACCATCTCCTTTTCCACAAAGTGCCGCAACGCATCACGAAACAAGGTGTGTTCTTCCGTAAAAATGTTCCTTTTCATGTGTATTTCTCCGCTCTGCATTCGCGCCCATTTTCAGGCGGGTGGTCTTCATCGATAAGTATGACTGCTTATTGCATAGCATACCACAAGCATTATGATGGGCGACCAGAACAGGAGAGAGTGTCATCTCACTTCGACACTTTTAGAGTGTGCAAGGCGACCGCAAGGGTCGCCTCTACTATGAACGGGCCTGGGGAGCTACTTCCGTCGTCATAGTAGAGGCGACCCTTGCGGTCGCCTTGCTTTTTCCCTTCGTGGTCGCCTTCGTGCCTCCCTGGACATTTCTTGTTAGGGAATCTCTCCATGTATCGGGGTGAGAGGGCTTGTCCCGCCCAGGCGCAATTAGAAGGCTGTTCGCAGAGCGAGCGCAAAATCGGTGATGGAGCTAAAGCGGTCCTGGGGGTTCTTCGACAGGGCGCGTAATACCGCCGCGTCAGCCGCGAAGGAGAGGCCGGGGTTGAAGGCGCTGGGAGGTTGAGATTGCATAGTTAAATGCATATGCTTTAACAGGTGTTCCTGATGTCCTTGAAATGGAGGACGCCCTGTGAGCAATTCATAAAGAATAGCTGCCAGTCCGTATTGATCTGAGGCGGGCAGCGACTCGCCACCCCATTGCTCTGGCGCGAGGTAGCGCAATGTCTGCGGTGTGCGCAGCAGGTGCTTGTTGTCTCCAGTGAGCGCGAAATCGGCCAGCAGCACACGCAGATTGCGTATATTGTCGCTGGCTGTACCATCGAGCAGGAAATTGGTCAGCTTAAAATTTTGATAGAGTACGCCGGCATCGTGCGCGAATTGTAGCGCTTCCGCCAACTGTAGCGCGACGGGCAACACGTCTTGCAAAGAAAAAGGTCCGGTCGTGTTATGTTCATACAGCCAGCCAGCTAATGAACCCTCCTGGCAATGGGGCATGGTCTTATAGTAAAAAGGTGTGCCACTGATGTAGGATTTCCCCGCGTTGAGTACGCGCAGGATATGCGGGTGTTTCAGTTTGGCGAGCATGTCAACCTCTTGCTGGAAAAGGTTGGTATTGATATAGGCGTCTTCGAGAAAGCCATCCGGCAGCACATTGCCCTGGATTGACTTAAAAGCAATAGATGTTTCGCGCAAGCGGTCATACACAATATAGGCGTCGCCAAGCGGGCTGCTACCGAGCGGGTTCATGATCTGATAGCGACCCAGATTTTGCCCCTCCAGATTTTTCTTCTCGACCTCTTTGATTTCGACGATGGTTTCGTGTTCAATAGGACCGGGAAGCGTTTGCAGGGCGACCATGCCAGGCATCGATAACGGCGCGGAGGGCATCGCGGGTACCGGAGATGTCGCGGGTTTAGAAATGGCAGGTAGCGGAGTATTCATTGATGGTGGGGGCAATGGTATAGTACGCACCGGTGGTAGCGGTTCTGTTCTAATGCGTCGCAAACTGCCGCTACGCCCTTCGTTCGGCACACGCGAAGCTGGCGAGGGCGGAGGAAGCTGCAAAGGCCCTGTTGTTCCTCGCGGAGTCGAACCGGGAACAGGGCTGGCGAACTGCGGCCTGGGTGTAACTGTTCCTGGCGTGGAACGCGCTTCCGGTCGCACAATGCGTTCGGGTTGGATATGCCTGGACGCCTGTGGAGGTGGCAGCGGCCCCGCTGTGGTCGGTCCTGGAGAAGAAGAGTTTGTTTTACTGGAGGCTATCGTATGAACGCGAATGAATGGCACGTCGCGGTGATATTTCTGATACACGCGCTGCTGCAAGCGCAGGAAGAACAGCGAATCGGCGGCATCCTCCGAACTGATGATAATCACAACGGGAATGATTGAGCCTTGCAAGAACGCGGTGAAAGCGTCTAACGCGCTACCTGCCACGAACGGTCGATAGCCCGCTACCGAGACCAGCCGCGCGATAAACTGAGCGCGCTCGCTCACGCTATCGACAATCACCACCTGCCGCCCATCATGTGATGGCACGGGAAGGCGACCGGTATGAGCAGTCGATGCATCAGCTGTTTGCTCTAAGGCGGTACGTAGAGCGTTCAGTGTCCTGCTCGGCTGATCGAAAGAAACCGATATATCGCGTGTTTCAACGTTCATCTGACAGCCTTACCAGTGTGAAAGAATTTCGACAATCATAAGAGCTTCAAATACAAACTCAACTAACATTACACTATTTTCGCTCTGTATTTCAAGTAAATAGGACGTTTATGTTATGATATGCTCATATAAACGACTTCCGCCAGGGAGAATAGCTGATGCGGCGCAAGCAAATCTGGAAATATCTTATAGCCATCTTCGGTGCGTTCTGGTTGATCTTCGCCGTATTCCTGTTCGAGGGCGATTTCCCATTTTATATTATCAGTATCGCGCTGACCACGGTGCTGGTGCTTTCCGCGCTCATAGTGGCTCTGGCGTGGGCATATCAAAATAACCTCTAAAGTAAGGAAGCAATTGTTGTGATTGATATTTGTATGCTGGGAACGTGCGGCATGATGCCCATGCCGGGACGCTGGCTGTCGTGCGCGCTGGTGCGTAGCGGCTCATCGCTGACGCTATTGGATTGTGGCGAGGGGACGCAAGTTCCCTGGAAAGTGTTGGGCTGGGGGTTTCGCCAGTTGGGAGCCATCTGCTTTACGCACATGCATGCCGATCATGTGCTTGGCCTGCCCGGCGTGCTATTCATGGTTGCCCACGCGGGCCGCACCGAACCACTGCATATCTATGGCCCGCAGGGCATGAGCTATGTTATCGAAGGTCTGCGGCGGGTCGTGCCTGAATTGCCTTTTCCCGTCGAGTTGCATGAATTGCGCAGTGGCGAGCAGTTCGACCTGCCCGGCAACTTGCGCGGGTCATGCGCGTCGGCCTCGCATGGCGTACCATGCCTGGCCTATCGTCTCGAACTGTCACGCAACCGCGAGTTTCAGCCTGAGCGAGCGAGGAGGGCGGGTTTGCCCGTGCAACTCTGGTCGCGCCTGCAACACGGGCAGAGCGTCGAATACAACGGGCAAACCTTCGCGCCGGACAGTGTGCTTGGTCCGTCGAGGCGTGGCATCTCGTTCGCCTTTATCACCGACACGCGCCCCACGCGCCAGGTCGCGCAGCTGGCAAGCGACGTTGACCTGTTGGTATGCGAAAGTATGTACGACGACCGCGCCGATTTGCCCTTAGCCAGAGCCAACGCGCACATGCTGGCGGAAGAATCCGCCGGTATCGCGGCGAAGGCTGGCGCGCATAGCCTGCTGCTCACCCACTACAGCCCCAAAATCACCGACCCATCGCGGGCAGAAAAAGCGGCGCGGGATGTCTTCGCAAACACCCGCGCCGCCCGCGATGGCATGGTTGTAACACTGGATTACCCGGACGAGTGAGCCTGACGCCCACAAGGGGCGTCACTACATAACGCGCGGCCCCCTCCCTGCCCCTTCACCTCGCTATGTAGGAGATGTGGCAGAGGGGGAAAGGGGGGTTGCCCAGGGATGTAGGGATGCCCCTTGTGGGCATCCGGCCCTACCCTGACACGCGATCCCTACATCGTCACGACGCCGCCTGCAAGCCGTCCGAATCGGTCGGCTCCGGTGGCTGGATTTCCTGTTCGCCCTCTTTTGCTTCGATGGCGTCCATCAGGCGCAACTGGGGGACATTCTTGAGGTGCAGGTCGAAGAAATTGATGATTTTCTTCACGTAGGCTATGCGATCCTCGAAGTACGCACCGCAGTGATCGGCATCAGGCAATATCCAGATTTCCTTTGGTTCCCCTGCTGCTGCATATAGCAAGGGCGCATCACGCGGATCAACGATAGAGTCTTTCCCACCGTGAATGATCAGGATAGGACGGGGCGCGATTTTGGCGATGTCGCGCAGTGGTTCCACCTGGTTGAAATGATAGCCCGCGCGCCACCACAGGAGATTATCCGCCATCCATGAAACTGTGATCGAGGGCAGGTGAAACACACGGCGGAACTGGTAATCAACTACGCCCCTGTGCGTGGCGAACGCGCTGTCTGCTACCAGCGCCTCGACATCTTTGCTACGTGCCGTTCCCATAATAGCAACTGCCGCGCCCATCGAATACGCTATCACGCCCAGGCGCGTCTCCGGCGCGCGCTCCTTCGTATAGGCAACCGCGCCCAGGAAGTCGTTGACCTCGCTGTAGCCCAGCGTGATGGGCGTGCCTACGTCCATACCATGACCATGATACTCGAAGGCCAGCACATTATGCCCGGCCCTCCATAAAAATGCCGCGATACCCAGCACATCTGCCTTGAGCGAACGATAGCCGGGAGAGACGATAACGGTCGTCGTCGCGCCGGGGCTGGGAATATACCAGCCGCTGACTTTGTGTTCGCCGTCTGTAGAGGAGAACAAAACCTCTTCGGCTGGCAAATCTAACTCATAGGGGCTAAACTTATAAGCATCAACAAAAGTGCGCTTCTGGGGTCGCGTAATCGATTCAACAATATACAATGAAACGGCGAAAATGGCTCCCATTAGCCCAACTCCACTACCCAATCCACCAAACAGGAGCTGCTTCAATGAGAGATGAGGGATTTTTGAGTGATGCCTCTGTAACATTAAAGCCGCCATCCTTTCCAGGGTTTGAATGGCACAACAGTATGTATATATTCTATATACATTAACGCAGCAGGTCGGGGATTTATGCCTGCCTGTATATATTATATACGTTTGGAAATAAAGCCAGGTTTTATTATTTGATTCGTGAAGCAGCAAGCATTCCCAATGGTTATGTAAAACATAAAAACAATTCATTGGAATAATAACGAAAAAGGGATTACAATAGAAATAGGAATTCAATATTGTTCAAAGCTTATCAAGATGTTTCACGTACATCGTACATCTAAGGAATAGTATGCCAGCGCACAAGTTACCCGTTACCGAGTCTCCATTATCGAACCCGGACGTATCTCAATCACATACCTCGTTACAACCGCAACAGGGCAAACCAGATAGCCAGCGCGATGCTACAGGCTCCGTACTTACGCGAGAGCCTGAACATTCCGCGCCATCTGCTCTACGCGAGCAGCGACCTGTCAAGAAACCGCGAAAGAAACCTTCCGACAACACTATTATTGGCTGGGTGTTGCAGGGAGGCGTCATATTCAGCGCCGCTGTTATAACGCTTGGATTGCTCCTTTTGCCAACTCAGCCAGGCGGCCTGTCAGTCCAGCGATTGCTCAACTTTCCCGAAACGCTTGCTCAAGTAGGTCAGGGATTGCTTATTCTCCGCCCACAGGCTGTTATTGCTCTGGGACTTCTGCTCCTGATCGCAACGCCTGTCATGCGCGTTGCCGTTTCCATTATCACCTTTGCCTTTGAGCGCGATCGCCAGTATGTTGTTATCACCATTGTCGTGCTGGCTATCCTGCTGTTCAGCATGTTCTTTCTGGGCAGTCACGCCACGAGCCAGCAGCAAACCGGCGTGCAAAATCTCCACTTTTCCTTCGCGGTGGTTTCGCTGATTTTCGTGGGCGCGATTGCGGCGGGATTGCTTGGCGCACTGGTGGGACTCGGCGGGGGCGTACTCATCGTGCCTTTGCTGACGCTGGTATTCAAATTGCCTATTACGTTTGCTATTGGTGCCAGCATCATCTCAGTTATTGCTACCTCGAGCGGTGCGGCGGCAGCCTATGTGCGCGACCACTTAACCAACATGCGTGTAGGTATGTTCCTGGAGCTTGCCACCACTGTAGGGGCTATTAGCGGCGCGTTTTTAGCGGGCTTGCTCGCGCCTGCTATCCTTTCTGTGATCTTTGGCGTGATCCTGCTCATTTCTGCCGCGCCGCTGCTGTTTAAGATTGGCGAGGAGTTGCCGCAGGGAGTGAAAAATGATCGTTGGGCCGATCGGCTTCACCTGGCAAGCTCGTATCCAGACCAGCATCTTGGCCGCGAAGTCTCGTACCAGGTGACACACACTCCCCTGGGATTAGCCATGATGTACGTGGCCGGCCTCATCTCCGGCCTGCTTGGCATTGGCAGTGGCACGTTCAAGGTCTTAGCATTGGATTCGCTCATGCGACTGCCCCTCAAGGTTTCTACCACGACGAGCAATTTCATGATCGGCGTCACGGCGGCAGCCAGCGCGGGCATCTACTTCTCGCGCGGCGATATTCCGCCACTGCTGGCTGCGCCCGTCGCTCTGGGTATTCTCATCGGCGCGCTGGCAGGTGCGCGTTTGCTGACGCATTTGAGCAACAAAACCTTGCGCTTCATCTTCCTGCCCGTGATTGCCGTCAGCGCGCTTGAGATGGTATTGCACGGATTAGGGATTGGCCCGTTTTAATTACCTGTGGGGGAGCCGTTTCTTCGCCAGCAGGCCGCCCGCGCTGCCGCGACTCAGGATGGAACCGGCGCTCCCGATGCTTAGAATGCTGCCTACGCTGCCGATGCTCAAAACGCTGCCCGAACTGCCAATGCTCAGAATACTACCCACGCTGCCAATGCTGAGTATGCTGCCCGCGCTCAGAATGCCCAGGATACTGAAGGCGCTCAACACGCTGAGCGCGCTCCCAAAGCAGAGCAGGCTCTTGCGGCTGGCGA
>DASTKD010000104.1:0-13404 GCA_035716135.1 Ktedonobacteraceae bacterium | reverse complement strand
AAGGCGTTTCGCCTTTTGACCCCGCTCCTCATTGTTGTATTAACCAGTTACGCTGCTTGCGACCCCCCGGATTTTTGCGTGTTGATCTTGATAGCGCCTTTCAGGGAGATACCCAGACCGCTCAGGCAGATCAGGCACATCGTTGTCATAATCAATGCGGCCAGGGGGTGCGATAGCAGGTACATGGCGAGAACCTGAGTTTTCGGATAGCCCAGCAGGCTGCCAAAGACCAGCACGCCTACCAGTTCGTTGCTGCCTACCTGTCCGGGCGGGGTTGGTAGAATGCAGAACATGTTGTAGGTGGTGTAGCCGAAGATGGCGGTTCCGAAGCTTATAGTTGTGACGCCAACCGCCTGGAATGCGAACCAGGCAAAGAGGCCGTCGCAGGTGATTGCCAGGCAGGTGAGCAGGATGGCGGGGATAAAGGTCTTTGGCCTGCTCGCGCCATCGAGCAGCGAATCGACAAAGCCCAGGGCAAATCCCTCGATTTTGCCCCCGATGCCTCTGGGGAGAATGCGCAGCATCATGCGGATAAATTTCGTCGCGGTAACGCGATTCCAGGCCATTAACGCGACGGTGAAGATGATGCCGAGCAGGATGCCGCCAACTATCCCCAGGATAATCCACAGTGTGGCGCTCATGTGAATGCCTGGGATGAACGGCACGGCGGCCATGATGAAAAGCGCGGGCATCAAATCGAGCGATTTGTCCATGGCGACGGTGGGCAACGACTGGCTGATGGGGACGTGTTTGGTGCGTTTGAGGATCAGGCACTTGCCCAGTTCGCCCCCCTGCACAGGCAGCAAGAAGTTGAGAAAAACAGCCACCCAGAAAATCTGGATGGATTTGAACAGGCTGATGTCACAGATACGGAGCAAGAATAGTCGCCAGCGCGCTCCCCGCACGCTGAACGCGGCGATAAAAGAGGCGGCAGCGAGCAGCACAAACGTCACTCCGCGCGTAGTTGTCAACTGTTGCCTCAGCGTGGCGATGGTGGAAGGAATATTCACAAATTTGGAGATAAGGAAAAGCATTCCCAGTCCAAACAGGAGACCGAGCAAGGTTCTCACCAGTGGCTTATTCAGGATGGTTTTCCAGGTGCGCTGTTCCTGCTGCGGTATAATCGCGGGCGTGACTGGCACCGTTGGAGGCGTCAACACGGCGCCCTGATAGCTGTTACTCATCACGGGTGGGCCAGCCCACGGTGGTCTGTGAGGAATGGTTGGCTGCGCAGAGATCGCGGCTGCCGCGCCGTTCCCTCCTGGTTGAGTCGCAGGGCGCACAGCGCGCATCATGCCGCTAACCGCCATCAGGCGTACTGTACTCATCGAGCCGACATCGAACATGTCGAAAGGGATGTCGGCATCCGGGTCGCCCGTTGGCATAGATTCCCACGCTGACGGTCGCGGGGTCGCCGGAGTAGCGGGTAGCAAGACGGTGGGCTGAGCCTCTACCTCATCTGCCGTTGGTTTTCTATATCGACGCAATTTATCGGTGTTCAGGAATGGATGGGGATTTTTGATGAGCCGTGTGGGTCGAATGACTTCACGCTCGGAAAGATTCTCGCCTGGTGGTCGCATGGATACCTCATTAAGACATTTCGTTTTATCACTATGCATGAACGAATTGCCCGCCAGACAATAACATTTGATTACTGGACACCCAATAGGTACTGTGCCGAACTGAGAGTCTGGTAGTCACCTCTGTTCTTCAATCAGCGAGGTAGTGTCTTATTCTGGTGTCGTGATCCCTTCAGTATCGAGAGAGGCCGAGGCATCAGGTTGTGAGCGCGAGCGCTGTTTGCGGGCGGGTATGGCGAAGAAAACAGCCAGCAGCAGGTTCATGATAAGGCTCGCCGGTACGCTTATCCATGTCATACCAAATGTGATAAGGTAAATCAGTGGGCCATAACGATATTGCCGCTTCATAGCCTCGACCTCATGCTGGTTTACATGTTTGCCAAGCAGCCGGTTCTCGCGCACGGCATAACGGAAAAGCACGTTAAAACATATTGCCAGCCCAACATACGTGCCATTGAACAGCAATGCTGCATAGAGGTGATCGGGCGAAAAAAGATACTGCGCTACCAGATCAGTAGGAAATGGTATAAAGACGATGAACAGTAAGAGCAGCAGGTTAAGCAACATCAGGGTAGCATCTATGCGCCTGATATAAGAGAACATACGGTGGTGGTTCATCCACATCACGCCGATTGTGGCGAAACTTGTCACAAAAGCCAGATAGTTCGGCAACTGGTGGCCTAACCATGAAAGTAAAGCTGGATCGTCTAATATCTTTGGTGGCGCTTGCAGACTCAGTACAAGCAAGGTAATGGCAACAGCGATTACCCCGTCACTAAATCCTTCAAGGCGGCCAGTTTCTTTCTCTTCCATAGAACGTTCCTTTCTGGGAACCCCGCGCATTCATGCCGGGGAGGAAAGAAAGGCTTCCGCAGAAGCGGTCTTTTTTCCTTATCGATCCTCTTCATTTGACAAAAATACGACATATATGGTAGATTTTCTGCATGGACAGAACCGTGAGACTCCAATTGCATCCGACCCCGGAGCAGGCGCACGCTCTCCAGGAGACGCTGCGCCAGTTTACCACTGCGTTCAATGCGGTATGCGCCTATGGCTGGCAACACGCCGAGCGCAATGGAGTCAAGTTGCATCACGCGATGTACTACCAGACGAAAGCTGCCTGTCCTGGCCTGGTCAGCGACCTGCTTATTCAGGCGCGAGTGAAGGCGACGGAGGCGGTGAAAAGCGCCTTGACGTGGAAAGCCAGGAAAGAAGCTATCTCTCCTCAAAAAAGGGCAAAGGCTCTCAAACGAGGCAAACCTGCGCCTGCCTTCATTCCCGTAACGTGTCCCCACTCGCTTCTTTGCCCGGTCCGCTATAATGAGAAAACCTATGCGATCAAGTGGGACATGCAACAGGTACGGCTCTCTACCAGCATGGGGAAGATAAGCATTCCTTTCACCATTGCCCACTACCATGCATCCCACACCGGATGCAAGGTAGCGAGCGCTGATCTTATTGAGCGCAAGGGCAAGTTCTGGCTGCATGTCGTTGTGAGTGTGCCTGAACCCCTTGTCGCACCCTGCGATGAGGTGATCGGAGTCGATTTGGGACTGAACCGCCCTGCCGTGACCAGTCATCGCCAGTTTCTTGGCGGTCGCCACTGGAAAGAGGTTGACCGCCGCCGGTTCCGTCTGCGTCGCCACCTGCAATCCAAAGGAACCAGGTCTGCCAAACGCCACTTGAAGCGCTTGAGTGGCAAGCAGAAGCGCTTCCACCGGGATTGCGATCATGTCCTCTCCAAACGCCTTGTACACAGTTCCCCCGCAGGAGCTACCATCGTCTTTGAGAACTTGACTCACATTCGTGAGTCTTCCAGGATAGGACGTGGCAAAGGCAACAGGAAGAAAGACACGAAGCGAAAACTGCACAGTTGGACGTTTGAGCAACTGTATCGTTTTACGCTCTACAAGGCCAATGAGCGCGGTATCCGTGTTGAACGCATTGACCCGCGCCATACCTCGCAAACCTGTAGCAGATGTGGGTATCAAGCCCGCAACAATCGTCGCTCTCAAAGTCTCTTTCACTGCCGTTCCTGTGGGTATCAACTCAATGCTGACTTCAATGCCGCGCAAAATATCAGGTCAAAGTACCTTGCCAGCATCGGTAGACCTCTTGCTGGTGGGTCGCCGTCAATCGACCTCTCGTGTCCACCTCCGGGTGAGATGCAAGCCCCGTGTCTTTAGACCGGGGTTATTGACATATTTCTCCTTCTCCCATTCTATACGCTTCAGGGTAGCAGTGTACACGTTAATAAAAGTGATAACAATGTCAGTATGAACAGGACATACCTGTATAGTTGTGCAGGAATAGAAATGTGAAGTGACCCCCGTGGGACTTTTGTCCAGTTCCAGGGGGTCACTCAGGTTAGCTTAGCCACTCCTCTCACTTATTATGTAAGGATGAAGAGGACGCGACCCTCATCTGAAGATGCTCAGGGGCAAATAGGCCGAGACGATCCAGTTAGGAGCATCCACGATCTCGCTGATCTTCAGGTCAACCGCCGCTCCACAGAGGCAAAGGGCTTGCTCTCTCGTCATGTGGTACTCGGACGACAGGTGATCGATCATGTAGCGAATGGCCTGCTGCGCATCGGCAAAGAGGTCCGGGCCGTGCGCCGTTGTCACGAAATAGCCTGCCTCATCGGCCACCGTAAGCTTCTTGCCAGGAGGTGTGATGAAGCGCAGTTCGGGAATGCGCATCCTCTTGCGCAAGGTAAAGGTCAGCGTCACCGACATGAGGGTTTCGATGCCCGTCCCGTTCACTTCGCCATCACCCTGGGCTGAGTGGCAGTCTCCACAGGAGAACAACGCCCCGGCAACCAGTATGGGGAAGAACACCTTCGCGCCCGGTGTCAGGTGGCGAATGTCAATATTGCCACCGTTTTCGCGCGGGGGAATGGTTGTGACAGGTGATGGGTCGCCATGAGTTCCTCCTTCTTCTGTGAAGACGTAGAGTTTGCCTCAACCATTCTCTGCTTTAATAATACCGATTGGCAGAGAAAAAACAAGGACTTCGCTTATCTACTTGTCCTCCCTCTGTAATTTGACACATATTTTATGCGTCAGAGTCAATTTATGGTCTTTCCGACACCCGCATCTGGTATAATATCCGCATGAAGAACGCAGATACTCTTGCGGTGATGCCGTTTGAAACCGCGCAAGACTGGGAAGCATGGCTCCACGAACACCATGCAGATACAAAAGGGGTCTGGCTCAAGATTGCCAAAAAAGGAACGCGCATAGCTTCGGTGTCGTATGCGGAAGCTTTAGATAGCGCCCTCTGTTATGGGTGGATCGACGGGCAAAAAGCTTCGTTTGATGATGCATACTGGCTGCAAAAATTCACGCCGCGCGGCCCCAAAAGCATGTGGTCAAAGGTGAATTGCGACAAAGTAGCCGCGCTTACGGCTGAAGGAAGAATGCAGCCTGCGGGAATACGCCAGGTGGAGCTAGCAAAGGCCGACGGTCGCTGGGAGCTGGCCTATGATTCGCAAAGTAAGATAACCATGCCCGCTGATTTGCAACTCGAGCTGGATAAAAACCAGGAAGCTCAGGAGTTTTTCAACACCTTGAATAGCGTCAATCGCTATGCCATCCTGCGCAGAATCCAGATCGCTAAAAAACCTGAAACCCGCGCTGCTCTTATACAGAAGTATGTCAGCATGTTATCTAACCATCAGAAAATTTACCCGTGACTATGCAATGGGCCAGGGCGGGGCTTGCCTTTCACTCGCATATTTTTTGAAACGCGCTAATCTCCATCTGTCATCCTGAGCGCAGCGAAGGATCTCTGCGCGACCCTGACAGATCCTTCGCTGCGCTCAGGATGACAGCTCTCAGGTCGCCCTGGTCCAGTTCTGATGTAGTTCAGGTAACTGCAAGGCAGGGGCGCGTAGCTGCAAGGAGGGTATCAGGCGGCTCTGGCAAAATACTACCAGCGCATTATTTTTTATACGAAGGATAAGACACGAATATGAACTGGCGTCTGGCTTCCCGTCTTTCAGTTGTAACGCTGGCTTTACTGGTAGTATTAACGGTGGCTGTGCTGGGTTTGCGCAATGCCACAGGCGCGCCTGCGACCAGCCCTGGCTCTACACCGGCAACGTCGTCCGGTTTGCAGGGAACCGACCTGGCAGGAGCTCCAGCGCCTGCCTTCAAATTGCATGACCAGTTTGGTAATCTGGTCACGCTGGCGCAGTTCGCGGGCAAGCCAGTGGTACTGACCTTTATGTATACACATTGTCCCGACGTATGCCCCGTCATGGCTGAGAGACTGCACAACGTCATGGTCGGCCTGGGTACGGACGCGCAGCGTGTAGCGGTCGTGGCGATCAGCGTAGACCCGCATGGCGATAGCGTCGCCAGCGCGCTCACCTTCTCGCAGGCTCACCACATGGTCAACTACTGGCATTTCCTGGTAGGGTCGCAGGACGAACTCGCCCCCGTCTGGACGAAATACGCCATCGACTCCCAGCCAGCAGCAGCCACCGTCAGTATGCATACCGCCATCCTCTACGTCATCGATAAGCAGGGTCACGAACGTGTGCTGCTGGACCAGGATTTCACGACCGCTCAACTGACAGGCGATTTGAAGACACTGCTAAGTCAGTAGCAGAACCGTTGATGCTCGCGTCCTTTCATGAGGGATTGAGTGCATCGCGTAGTCCATCGCCATCAATACAAATTGCCCTGGGAGTGAATGCTATCACAGCCAGGGCGGTAGACAACACTATGGGTGAGCTAAAGAGAGCTTACTCCGGTGAACTTGCAGCGAGCGTTTTTGCTTCGGCAATCCACTCCGTCACCTGGGCTTGCGTCGGGGCGTAATGGGTGAGCTTTTTGCTTTGATGGTATTCCTGAAGCGTTTTGTGCAGCTTCTCGGGGAGACGGTGTTGCAGCTCTTTGCAGCTATTCACACCGACTTCTTCGAGCAGGTCAGAGAAAGCCCCGCCGACCCCTTTTAAACGCATTAAATCGGCTCGATTGGCTATTTCTTTGATTGCCACAGGCGTCGCACTTACCTTGTGGGCAAGCTCTGTACGCTGTTTTGCAGTCCTGGCGCGCTCGAGGAACTGCTGAGTATTTTTGATACCCTCGGCTTCGAGCTTTGCTTTGAGTTCGGGCGCTACCCCTCTGACATCACCAATTGGATCACTCACGAGTGATTTCCTCCTTCAAACGTTTGATGTTTTTCTTCGTTCGCTCACATTGAGCGTACTGGCAGGTTTGACGGTATCCCTGAGAAAAAGTCACAAAAGAGGAGATTATTCACTCACTATCGTTTATTCGGGTCCCTCTTGTGAAGTTCCCGGTTGTTCCTGAGATTCATTCGTTGCGCCAGGTGTGCCTTCCTGTGGCGTGGCGGGGACCTCTTCCTGACCCATTACCGCGTTTTGCAGCAAAAAGGAATTGGGTAGCGATACAGTGCTTCTCTCGTCGGCTGTGCTGGCCGATTCTAGCACGGTATAGGTACCGATGGTCGAGCGGACTTTGCCGCTATAGTCGCCGATGGTGAGTTGTTGGCCGGGCTGGAAGGTCTGGCGGACGTAGTGACCGGCGATGACGTTGCGGGCGGCCTCGCGCGCGCCAAAGGCGAAGGTGAGCGCGATTGCCAGCCCTGTTGAGGCGATGATGATGGTCAGGCTGGTGGTGAGGATTGCTGTGTCGATTCCCAGCGTGGAGACGGCCAGCACAATAACAAAAGCCAGCAGGGCGTATTCGATAATCTTGCCTAAAGCTCTGCTATACGTGATATTGATATTGTCTGCCACCGTTGTGATGGTATTGCCCAGGAAGCGCGCCAGCATTGAGCCGAAGATGATGATAATGGCCGCGCTAATCGCTTTTGGAATGAAGCGCAGCACATTTTGCAGCAAGTCGGCTACGGCGGCAAGACCCATAAGGCCAACGGCTGACGTGGCAAAACTGAGCAGCAGGAAAAAGAATACAATCTGCGCAATCACTTCTGATAGCGGCACCCGTACACCTAATCCGCTCAAAGCGTTGGTTATTCCAGCGCGGTCGGCCAGTTGATTAAATCTGATCTGGCGGAAGACGGTACGCAGAATCCAGCGCACCAGAGCGCTGATAAGATAGCCGACGATCAGGATAATTAGGCCATTGACGAAGAGAGGAATGAAATTGATAATGTCGGTCAGTATTTTAATAAGCGCATTAATTACAGGCTGAAAACTCATGATAAGACCCTCTTTCTCAAATGAACAGCACGATTATGATGCCGTACCAGGCCGGGGCTGACTTGCTCTGGGATCAATTAAGCCACCTATAAGATTAAGGAATTCTACCAGCCATAGAGCGAAGGTTGTAGAAGATAAATCCAGGAACTCTAAGCTACTATGTTGCGCGCGCACCTTTGCCAGCAGCCGTGCTTCGAATCCAGCAGGGATGCGTATATCCGCGTATTCGGCTTGCAAGCGTACCATGAATGCGCGTACCTGGAGAGCGATTTCTAGCTCTTGCTGGCATTCTGGACACTGCGGAAGTGCTGCTTCCGCCTCGACGCGCTGCTCCTCCGTAAGCGTGCCGTCAACCAGGTCTGGCAATAGCCGGGCGAGTTCTTCGCAGTTCATGATTTACTCCTTTTTCGGTCTGGTTTTATCCCTGGAAGTGTTAGTAGGAACGGAGAACGACAGGTGAATGCTGCCGCAGAACTGGCTGAACATCTCCTGGAAAGCCAGCCTTGCGCGATGAATACGCATCTTCACGGCGCTGAGACCAGCTTCGAGCGACTTCGCAATTTCGTCGTAGCTGAGATCATTGAAATCTCGCAGGATGAGTAGACGCGCGTGTTCCCGTCCAAGCTGTTTGAAAACGCGATTAATGCATTCCCTGAGTTCTTTTTGCATGGCTTGCTCTTCCGGCGCTGTTTCGGGCGGAGCCGGGAGATCGAATTGCTCTCTGTGTTCCTCGTCTTGCTTTTTTGCGCGGGTACCAAAGGCAATATGCGTTTTCCGTTGTCGTTGGATTTTATCGAGTGTATCTAAAGCGCTGTTGGTGGCGATGCGATAGAGCCAGGTTGAGAAGGCGGATTTCTGCTCAAACTTTTTCAAGCTATTAAACACTTTTACAAAGACTTCTTGCGTAATATCTTCGGCCTCTTCTTTATTGCCAATCACGCGGTAGACGACAGTATAGACGCGGTTCATATGGCGTTGCACCAGAAGTTCGTAACTTCGCGTATTGCCGGGTAATTCTGCTTTACAGCGTGCCACCAGTTCCTCATCTGACAGTAAGAGCGTATTCATAAATCTGTTTTCCTACAAGAACTATGTACCTGCAAATGTGGGTGCAAAGCCAACATTGCAGTATTATACTGTGAGCGATTCTAATTGTCTAGCTTAGGCGATTGCTGGTGTGTGCTTCATCTTTTTGCGCGGGCGGCAAGGCGACAGAGCTGCCGCCTTGCCGCCCGCTGTCATCCTGAGCGAGGCGAAGGATCTGTGCGTGGCCGACGAGAGATCCTTCGCCTCGCTCAGGATAACAGCAGGCGAAGTGAAAGGATGACCCCCGCCTCGCTGATCCCCGCCCTTGTCAATTTAGATTATTGTTTGGGTATATCCATATACCTGAGTAATGCATTGAGGGTAGAGCGTCTGACGCGGTAAATCTCGCGCGCGCCACGATGGGGAAGCTTGATCGCCTCCATCGCACCGACCTTGATCCAGCGGCGCACGGTTGCCTCGTTCACGCGTAGGCGTTCTGCGACCTCCTGAACCGTTAATAATTCTTCTTTCTCAGCCATGAGAATTCCTCCTGAGCGATACTTACAAGTAAAATCTAGAAAAGAGTATGGGATGCGAAGGACAATGCATCCCACTGAAAAAAAAGGTTGTGACCGAATGAGGTTCCTGGACTGCTTGCATGTTAAGCCATGCTTGCCTGGGAAACTTCTGAGGTGCAATAGGGGCAGCGAGTAGCATCGATAGCGATACTGCTTTTGCAATAGGGGCAAGCACGAGTGGTGATGGTAGCTGGCTCTCCCGTCTCTTCCGTTACCTTCGACCGCGCCATGAGCGCATTGACGGGACGCACAACGAAGAAAAACACAACGAAAGCGAGGATCAGGAAGCTGATGACAGCGTTAATGAACTGACCGATCAGAAACTTGCTGCCATTGATGGTGAAGGAGAGATCGGGAAAGTTTACCTTGCCAAAGATGCCGATGAGCGGGGTAATAAGATCGGCTACCAGGGCAGCTACTACTGCTCCGAATGCGGCACCGATGATAATACCTATAGCCAGGTCTACCACGTTGCCGCGCAAGATAAACGTTTTGAAGTCGTTCAATAGTTTCATGGTTTGTTGCTCCTTTTTAATTTTTCAGCCGACGACATTAAGAAGATCGCAACTTGCCTCTAATTTGTGCGCAAGCGCTGTTATCCAGCGTCGTCTTCCAACTCTGTTCGCTCCATCTGAGCGATATGCCAGGTTAGACGGCATCCATAAAAAAAAGTCACAACGTAAGTGACACTCCCGTCGCCTAAAGGCTGACGGGCTTCTGAGCAGCAACAGACGGTTGGGCCGTCTCTGAAGAGACCTGCTCTGCAAGCAGTGCTTGACCCGGCGCTTCACTCAAACAACTTCGGGGCGTGTCTGCCCTATTACTACTGGGACGTAGATACGTGACGGAACGAGGAAACATCACATGTTGACCAAATGCCAACGTATGCATATTGACCGAACCGACCAGGTCACGGTGTCCCGTGAATCCGCAAGCGCGGCACACCCAATTTCTTCCTCTGGGTTTATGTGTATGTCCACAACAGGGACACCGGCTGCTAGTTCCTCGTTCGGAGCCGGTGAAGCACGAGATGTGGGCTTGCCTGGATTTGTGGGTCAGGTAATCGATGTCTTTACCGTACTCCCACAAGGCCATACGTTGATTGTGATGCCGCCCGCTGTTGCGGGCGCGTACTCCATGCGGGTTGCCAATGAAGAGGGGGCCGACCTCCTGCTCCACACAAAAGTCGATCACTTGACGGGTGGCTTTATGACGCGCATCACGGATACGTCTCTCAGCGCGTCGGCACTGCTTGTTTTTGGCCCGTTGCAACTTCTTCCAACGCCGGGAGTATTTCTGACAGCGGGCTTGCTTTCTGGCAAGCTGCCCCAACTGTTTGCTGCGCAGGTGTTTGAGCGACCGGATACCGCGCCCGGTGACAATCAGGGCCTTCCCCGTATTGGTGGTGACGGCCGCCAGGTGAATTTCTCCCAAATCGACCGTCGCCTGTACGATGCCGGGAGCTTCCTTCGCCTGCACTACCTCAAGACAGACGTGCAGTTCAAATCCGTTGTTCCAGACGAGCGTACAGGCTCCGGCATTCTCAGGGAGCGCGATCGGCAACGCCAGAGAGGGGCGACCGCGACCCATCGGCAAGATCACCCGACTCTCTTCCTTGCAGATCGCTTGCGCCGGCCAGTGAACCGGGTAGAAGCGTTTGGTGCGCCAGGGATATTTCATCTTCATGTGAGGATGAGATTTGCGCAGTTCGCGTGTGGTGTCGATGTTTGCAAGAAAGGCGTGAACGGTCATTTGCACTGATTGACTATGCAAAGCGAAACGCCCTTTGGTGATCTGCTGCAATTCCTGGCGTCCGGGCCACTTTGTATGAGTTGTACGAGCCGCTTTGTGCGTCTCCATGCAGAGGTTCCAGACCTGTGCCGCTTCTTGTTGTGCGGCTTTCAGTTTGCTAAACTGGCTTCTCGTCAGTCTTCCAAGCCTATAGACACGGATGGTTTCATGAGTATAATTCTAACATGGATGAGATAAAGTTACAAATGGGCAAAACGAGGTATACCCACTATACGAGTGCCTATCATCTCGTGTGGATACCCAGGTAACGGCAGCGGGTGCTGACCGGGGAAGTGCAAAAAGAGACGAAGCGACTCATTGCAGAGTGCTGTGAGCGGCATGGGCTGACGCTGCTGGCGCTGGAAACGGATGAAGACCACATTCATGTCTTTGTGAATACGCCGCCGAGCTACAGTCCGGCTCAGATTGCTAACCTCTTGAAAGGCTATACTTCTCGGTTCTTGCGAGAGCAGTTCCCACCTCTCAAGAAGGTATGTGGCAAGGAGCATCTGTGGACTTCGAGCTACTATGTAGGAACGGTGGGCAGCGTGTCGGCAGAGACGATTATGCGGTACATTACGGAGTGTCAGGGGAAGTAGGTCGCTTTCATCCCACCCCCTGCAACGGGGTGGAACTTCCCGCTCCCCTCGTTAAACGTGGTGAGTTGCATGAGACGCGATTAGTAGCGTCCCATGCAACTCATAATCACCATTCGCGAATATCGACGAAATGGCCGGCGATGGCCGCCGCCGCCGCCATGGCAGGACTGACGAGGTGGGTGCGCCCGCCGCGTCCCTGGCGACCCTCGAAGTTGCGGTTGCTGGTGGAGGCGCAGCGCTCACCCTCGACAAGCTGATCGCCATTCATAGCAATACACATACTACAACCCGCCTCGCGCCACTCGAAGCCGGCCTCGCGGAAGATGTCGGCCAGCCCTTCCTCTTCGGCTGCGCGGCGCACATGAGCCGAGCCAGGCACCACCAGCGCGCGCACCGATGGCGCGACACGTTTGCCCTTGACGTAACGGGCAGCGAGACGTAAGTCTTCAAGCCGTGAATTGGTGCAGGAGCCGATGAAGACGGTATCTATGGCGATGTCGGCGATCTTCTGTTGTGGCGCGAGACCCATGTATTGCAGGGCGCGTTCTATGGTTCTGCGCCTCTCCGGGTCGCTTTGCTGTCGCGGGTCTGGAATAGCGCCCGCAATATCAGCCACCATACCCGGATTGGTTCCCCACGTTACCTGTGGCCCCAGAGACTCAATGTTGACCTCATGCACTGTGTCGAAGCGAGCATCGGGGTCGCTGGCAAGTTGTCGCCACGCGGCTACAGCTTGCTCAAACATCTCGCCCGATGGGGCATAGGGGCGACCTTTGATATAGGCAAAAGTGGTTTCGTCGGGCCCGACCATACCAGCACGCGCGCCCATCTCAATTGCCATGTTGCACAGTGTCATGCGCCCTTCCATCGAGAGATTTCGTATAGCCGTTCCGCTAAACTCGATGATATGCCCCGTGCCAACTCCCGTTCCCAGCTTGCCGATGATGCCTAACGCCAGGTCTTTGGCGGTCACGCCGGGCGCAAGCTGGCCCTCAACGCGGATATTCATAGTCCTGGGCCGCCGTTGCAGCAGGCATTGCGTAGCGAGGACGTGTTCAACCTCGCTGGTGCCGATGCCGAAAGCCAACGCGCCCATCGCGCCATGCGTCGAGGTATGCGAGTCGCCACATACGAGGGTCATACCAGGCAGCGTAATGCCAAGCTCAGGCCCGATGACATGCACGATGCCCTGCTGCGCATTCGCCATATCAAAAAAGGTGATGCCGTGTTCGCGCACGTTGCGCTCCAGTGTAGTGATGGTCTCATGCAACGCCGGGTCAACCACGTCGAGCATCCGTCGCCCCGGCGTAGTGGGTATATTGTGATCGAGTACAGCTATGGTTCCCTCCGGCCTGCGCACCGTGCGCCCGGACGCTTTCAGGCTGGCGAATGCCTGCGGCGATGTGACTTCATGCACCATGTGCCGGTCAATGTAAAGCACCGCGGATTCGCCCGGCACATCGCGCACAATATGAGCATCCCATATTTTCTCAAACATGGTTTTTGGCATTGGTTGGATCTCCATTCACGAAGCGATCATCCCCCGTCCTGTAGGGACAAGGGGTGGGGTAGAGTGGATGTGGGGGCCTTGTGCTTGTCCTCGTCCGGTGTACGTAATCTGGCAGGACATG
>DASTKD010000103.1:0-6369 GCA_035716135.1 Ktedonobacteraceae bacterium | reverse complement strand
AGGATGTTATACAATGCAACCATCGTGATACGGTCGAAGACCTCATCCGAAAAGGGAGAGACGTGGAACGCCGGGTGTTGGCTGAGGCCGTGCGACTGCATGTAGAGGATCGCGTACTCGTCTATAATAATAAGACCATTGTTTTTTAACCGGGCAAGGTATGCTCCAAATTCATGAAAGTGGCAACCCGCAAAATATCCATACAATCGTGGCGCGAAAATGGCCGTCGCTTACCGGCATCGCTTGTTCTGAGCGCGCTGGCAGTTATGCTGGTGATAGCGATTTTTCTGGCCGTCAATTTTGGCGCGATTGCCATCCCTACCAGCGTCATCGCGCGTATCCTGCTCAATAGCACGGGACTTTTCCATTTCGCGCGCCAGTGGGACCCAACCGCCGAAGTTATCGTGCTACAGGCGCGGATGCCCGTCGTGATTGGCGCGGGACTGGTTGGCGCGGCGCTCTCGATTGCCGGAGTACTGTTTCAGGGCATGTTGCGCAATCCTCTGGCCGACCCTTATCTTATTGGCACGTCGTCTGGCGCGGCGCTGGGCGCGGCCATCGCTTTCGTTCTGCCATATGACACGCTCTACGGTCTGTACTTTCCGCTCACGCCCATTCTGGCTTTCGTTGGCGCGATGCTCTCTGTACTGTTCGTCTATGCCATCGCGCGCGTTGGTGGTCAGACTCCCGTAGTCACCCTGTTGTTGGCAGGGGTGGTCATCAACGCGGTGCTGGTTGCCATACAGACGCTCATCTTAACCATCAGCCCCCACGCGCAATTTACCCTCGATAGCCTGTTTAGCTGGCTGGCGGGTGGCGTTTCGGTGACAACCTGGCTGCCCGTCGTGATTGTGGGGGGATTCGTGGTGGCAGGTTTTATACTGGCATGGCTGCTGTCAGGCGTGCTGGATGCCTTCGGATTGGGCGAAGAGGGCGCGGCGCACCTCGGATTGCACGTTGAGCGCTACAAACTGATCGTCATTGTTGTAGGTTCGCTGCTGACGGCGGCGGCTGTCTCGATCAGTGGACTTATCGGCTTCGTCGGGCTGATTGTGCCACATGCTGTGCGCCTGCTGCTCGGCCCGCGCCACCGCCTGCTCATTCCCGCCTCGGCGCTGGCCGGAGCGATTTTTCTCATCCTGGCCGATCTGCTGGCTCGCACCGTCATTGCGCCATCTACCTTGCCCGTTGGGGTCTTCACCGCCCTGGTAGGCGCGCCATTCTTCCTCTTCCTGCTCAGGAATAACAAGCGAGCATACCGATGGTAGACAACACTCCTCTTTTAGACATGCAGGGCATCACCTTTGGCTATAATCGCCAACCTCTGCTGTACGATGTGCATTTTCAGGCACGCGCTGGCGAGATGGTCGGTCTGTTAGGCCCAAACGGCTCAGGCAAAACTACGCTGTTGCGCCTGATAAGCGGAGTCCTGCGCCCGCAGGAGGGAACGGTGATACTCGATGGCAGAGACGCGCGCGCGTGGGGCAGGCGCGAGATGGCGCGGCGCGTGGCCGTCGTTCCCCAGGAGATGCACGTACCCTTCGCCTTTACCGTTCAGGAACTGGTGAGCCTGGGTCGCACTCCCTATGCGCGTTTGCTCGGCTCAAGCACACAGGAAGATCAGCGCATGGTACGCAATGCCCTGCAAGCGACTGACATTGAGACGCTGGCGGGACGTATCTTCAACGAATTGAGCGGGGGCGAGCGCCAGCGCGTCACGGTGGCGATGGCGCTGGCGCAGCGACCCGCGCTCTTGCTGCTCGACGAGCCAACATCTCACCTGGACATCAAATACCAGATCGAGCTACTGGAACTGGTGCAGCATTTGAACCGCGAGACGGGCGTTACCGTCATTGCCGCTATGCACGATCTGAACCTGGCGGCGCGTTATTTCCCACGCCTGGTACTCTTTCAGCGCGGCATTGTAGCCGATGCCACACCCGCCGAAGTATTGGAGCCGCATTTACTGCGGCGCGTCTATGGCATCAACGTGCAGGTTGGCATCTTACGCGGCGCGGAGCATATCAGCATTTTGCCACCCGGCGACGACGTTGTTGCAGATGACGAGCCGCCAGCTACACAGGCGCTCGTGCATGTCATGGCAGGCGGCGGTTCCGGTGAACTGCTGATGCGCGCCCTGGCGGATGCGCGTATCCCGTTTAGCGCGGGTGCCTTGAATATTGGGGACAGCGACCATACGTTAGCCCTGCATCTCGCCCAGGACGTGATTACCGAGCAGCCTTACGCGCCCATATCTCCAGCAATATTGGAACAGGTGCGCGCCCGCCTGGCACAGGTTGCCCTGTTGATCCTGTGTCCCGTGCCAGTAGGCCCCGGCAACCTTTCCTTGCTGCACGAAGCTGTAGAGGCAGCGCAACGCGGCGTCACCGTACTCTTGCTCGTACCCACTGCCGCCAATGCGAGCGATAATGACACCTCTGGCGATACTTTGACTGATGAAGATGCTCTACTGCAACAAACTGCTATCCGTGAGCGCGATTATACCGGCGGCGCAGGAGTAAACGCGATGCGCGAGCTTTTGCAACACGGCGCGCGGGTGGTAAATACTGTCAGCGAGTCCGTGAATAATTGCCAGCAAGTAACTTTCAAAGGATAGAGCTTGTGAACAATTGCCGAAAGGCGACCGCGAGGGTCGCCTCTACTATGAACGCCCGGTTGCTAAACGCCGTCATCATAGTAGAGGCGACCCTTGCGGTCGCCTTTCTCACTAATAGTGTGCATGTGCTATACTCTAAGCTAGAAATTTGTTACGTTAGGATAAGCCTGGCTATTAATGATGAATGAACATGATAAAACATCGGTAATTATGCGTCTTCCCTCGACTCTCAGCGTTTTCAGTGGCGGCAAAAGCCAGTTGTTGCTGAACGCGGAAACGTTTGGGCAACTGCTGAACGCATTGGAACACCAGTATCCCCTTGTATGGGAGCAACTGTGCGACGCGCAGGGCCAGATGCGTAAAAGAATCCATATTTACGTCAGTAACCGGCTTGTCACCACGCCCGCTGATCTCAACATGACGCTCAAACCGGGGCAAGAGATCATCGTGTTGCCCTCAAACGTAGAAGCGTAGCATGAAGATCGAACCATCCGGTAAGTAGCATCGAATATCTTGCATTTTTCTGCAAACTCATGCATAATGCGCGTGGAATAAGATGAGGGGGTACAGGGTCTTATGCTGGCAAAGGTGCAGAGTTGCGCGGTTATCGGGTTGGAAGGCGCGCTCGTCGAAGTCGAAATTGATCTCTCCAATGGCTTGCAAGCATTTAACATCGTGGGGCTGCCCGACGCGGCGGTCAACGAATCGAAAGAGCGGGTGCGTTCCGCCATCAAGAACAGCGGTTGTCTCTTCCCATTCAAACGTATCACGGTCAACCTCGCGCCGGCCGACCTGCGCAAGGAAGGCCCGGCCTACGATCTTCCTATAGCCATAGGGATACTGGTAGCGTCGGAGCAAATCAACCCGGAGCAGAAGTTCGAGCAATGCTTGTTCCTGGGGGAATTGTCGCTGGATGGCACGGTACGCCATACCAACGGGATGTTGCCGATGGTCGCGTTAGCCAGCGAAAAGCACGTCAAAGAGGTTTTTGTGCCTGCCGCCGACGCAATGGAAGCGGCGCTCATCCGCGAAGTCACTATTTATCCGGTAGAGACGTTGGGTCAACTGGTGGGTCATCTCAACGGCGAGCGGCAAATCGAGCCATATATCCCCGATCCTCGCCTGCTTGATGTGGCTGAACCGGTCGTATATGGTCAGGACATGGCAGCCGTGCGCGGACAAGAGCATGTGAAACGCGCCCTGGAGGTAGCGGCCAGTGGTGGACACAACATTCTGATGAGCGGCCCTCCCGGATCGGGCAAAACCCTGCTGGCGCGTTCCACGCCCTCCATTTTGCCACGCATGACCATCGAAGAATCGCTCGATGTCACAAAAATCTACAGTGTGAGCGGCATGTTGCCCTCCGATATGCCGTTGATGATGCAGCGTCCATTTCGCTCGCCGCATCATACCACCAGCCATGCCGGGCTGGTTGGCGGCGGGCGTATCCCGCGTCCAGGCGAGATCAGCCTGTCGCATCGCGGTGTGCTTTTCCTCGACGAACTTCCCGAATTCGGGCAGAACCTGCTCGACGTGTTGCGCCAGCCGCTCGAGGACAAAGTGGTCACGATCTCACGCGCGCAGGGTACCATCACCTATCCTGCTAATTTCATGCTGGTCGCTGCCATGAACCCCTGCCCCTGCGGCTTCTACAACGACCCGGTAAAGGAATGCACCTGTTCGGCGATGGCGATTGCGCGTTATCAGAAAAAGATCAGCGGCCCCTTGCTGGACCGCATCGACATTCATGTAGAAGTTCCCCGTGTAGACTACGAGAAATTGTCGGACAGGAGGCAGGCCGAGACCTCCGAAACCATCAGGAAACGGGTACAGGCCGCGCGCGAGCGGCAGTTGGAACGCTTCCAGGGAACGAAGATGAAGTGTAATGCGGAGATGGGGCCAAATGAAGTACGCGAATACTGCCAGCCCGATGCGCCAGGCGAGAGGCTACTGAAAGCCGCCACGCAACAACTGCACCTGTCAGCGCGAGCATACCATAGAGTGTTGAAGCTGGCAAGGACGATTGCCGACCTGGCAGGCAGCGAATCGATTATGGCGAATCATCTGGCCGAGGCCATTCAGTACAGGCCGAGGATGGGGATGTAGTTAGAAAAATCTGCTTATGATTTTTACCTGTTTTTTACTTCCCGTTACGCCTGTTTACTCTGTTTTTTACTTCCCATAAGGCGCGATGAATATCATCTTTTATATCCGATGTTTGCAAAAGTTTTTCTAGAGCAGAAACGCTTGATTCATCGCCTGCAAGTTGACCTAGAGTACTGGCAATATGTCTGCGTACAGATTTGTCGATGTGCCGATTAGCCAGGCGTTGCAACAAATCTTCTACCTGCACATGCTGACCGAATATGCTTAAATTATCGGCGATCTGCTGACGCAGTTGTACTTCGATGGCCTCATTGGAAAGAAGCGCCAGCCCTTTGGCAACTACCGACGTTTCGCCAAGTAGCATCAGCGTATTGACTATATGCGCTTGAATCTCTAAATCAATATCTGAATTAGCCATAAAAGGTTCCAAAGCGGATGCCATTGCAGCATCACCGAGTGAACCAACTGTATCGATAATACCCTTTTTAATTGATGTCTCAATGAGAGGTTGGGTTAGAAGCTCGAATAATTGGTGATAGATCAGCTTATTCCCAGATTTTACTAACTCGGAGGCAATGTACAGACGCAAACTCAGGCCAATGCTTACGCTGGAAAGGCATTGAGTTAAATTATTGACTCGAGAGTAATCCCCTAACTGGTATAGTAACAGAGAAATACAAAGATACTTTTCGGGGTCGTTTTCCAATTGAGAAGCTAAATTTGCCATAATTTGACGTTTTTCTAATTCATCCAAACCCATGATTAGTTTGCCCACGTTGCTAATGAGATGTATTCGCTCCTGCTGCTCAGTTTTTGGATCGAGTAACATTTGTAGTAATTGGGAAACACCAGAATAGTCGTTCAAACGACCCAGAGCATCGATAAGATGAATACGTACATGTTCGTCAATACTCATATGCGGGTTGGTAAGCAGTGGTCGCAGACTGGATGCCAGTGAATCGTCTCCTAGACTACTCAATGCATCCACAATATGTGTGCGAACATTCCAATCACCTGCTTCTTTGAGTATATTCAGTAATGGAGAGATCACATGTTTGGACCCAGGTATACGCAATGTGTCTGCGATGCTGCAACGCACATCTGCGTCGACGTTTGGATTGGCGAGCATGTCTAATAACAAAGGGATTTGTGAATGATCGCCCTGCTCGCCTAGCTTGATAACAATATACTTACGTATATCATTGTCTACTTCTGGCTTAGTGAGCAATAAGCCCAATTCGGAAACAACGGCTTTGTGTTGTGGTAGTTTTAAGTCATCGCGCAATGCATTTACAATGCATTCTTGTACATTCTTTTTGATCGTTTGATCGCTTAATAACCCTAATAGATAATCATTCTCTTCTTGTTTGTCCATCTCTATGAGAACCGTAAGTATTTGCTCTCTTGTCAGCGAATAGGGCGTCTTGACGAGTACGTTTTTAAGACGTTTTATAATTTCGTCTGAAAGTTCAGGTTGCCGGATAGCATTGGCGAGTGCTGCGTATTGCCCTGCTAAAATGAGTTCCTCATGGAAAATATTCTCTTCGAAAGGTATTTCATCATTCTTTTGAAATATCTTTTTCAGGAAAGGACTGTCATCGAATGTATATGCTGCCGATAACATTATAGCTTCCTCCCACCACGAT
>DASTKD010000102.1:0-2462 GCA_035716135.1 Ktedonobacteraceae bacterium | reverse complement strand
CCGGCATATCCCTTCTTTTTATCTGTGATTATGGGGTGCTGCACGCTACAAATTTGGTTCCATCGTTGCAGAAGAAGAAATCACGATCCTGGATATGGATAAACATATCCGGCTTACCATTATGATGCACATCATTGAAGGTAAGCGTGATCGGTATGAGGTCATCTCCGCTAGCAATCATGCTGGGGCCGACGTAATCGAAAGATTTGGCAGGGTTGCCGCCGGGCAACTCGATGACAATCACCTGCCCGTGCAGGTTCAGCGCCACAAAATGGCTGGGATGCGCCGCGCTATCGCTATGTCCAACTACCGCGTCCGTCTGGTAAAAACGTGGATAGCCATACTTAATATCGTTGTACTTGCTGACACCCCACGCCAGGAGCGAAGAAAACACCAACCACAGGGCCAGCGCGGCAATCATGCCCACGCCCACATATAACAACCAGTGCATGGAACGACTCGGCGGAGCTTTGTGGGGTTGCGGCATATCGAGCGTGGTATTGCGCCCGGCGCGCACTCGCGTAGGGCCGGGTAAACCATTATATGCCTTACTTGTGCGGCGTGACGGGGCTTGAATGTGCTGGCGGGTTGTATCGGGATCATCATCTCGCTCGCGCATTCCACGTAGTCCACCCGTTGGCTGCTGGTAGCGAATGGCGCTGGTCGGCTGGCGAGGTGGGTCTGGTGGTATATCCTCACTTTCAAAGGGGTCATCTAACTCTGTCCACCCATCCTGACGCTTGCGCGTATCCGGCGGCAACTTCAGCGGATTGAGATCGGCGCGTTTCGTATCGTCACCCTGTTTCCGCTGAGGCTGCCTTCTGTTCGTCGCCATTGGCGCATCCTTTCTATCTCAGCACTCTTTCACAACCCCGCGTAGTAGCGAGCGTATTGATGTTATTGTAGCATAAATATATCAAAATGTTTCATTCTGTTTCATTTGCTTGACGAATGTACTAGAGTACTACACATTAACTATGCTCGCGGCGCTTCTCCAGCCATTTTTTGATGCTGGCCTCTTTGCCCTGGTGGCCTGGTTCGTAATAATGATGTCCTTTCAGACTTTCCGGCAGGTACTCCTGAAGTTGGGTAGCTGGCGGTCTTTCAGGGTCTTCGATCTGCATATCTTTGTAGTAATCGTGAGCGTACTTGTAGTCTTTGCCGTAATCCAGGTCTTTCATGAGTTGTGTCGGCGAATTGCGAATCTGTAGCGGGACGGGGTCGTTGCGCGTTTGCTGTACGTCTTCCTGTACGCGGCTGTAGGCTTCATATAGGGCGTTGCTTTTGGGCGCGGTCGCCAGGTGAACGACGGCCTGCGCCAGGGCAAGATTGGCTTCCGGCAGACCTACGAAATGCACGGCCTGTTGTGCCGCCACGCACACCAGCAACGCCTGTGGATCAGCCATACCCACATCTTCTGAAGCGAAGCGAATCAGGCGGCGCACGATGTAGAGGGGGTCTTCGCCCGCTTCAAGCATCCGTCCCAGCCAGTATAACCCGGCGTCGGGGTCAGAGCCTCGCAGCGCCTTATGCAGCGCGGAGATGGTGTCGTAATGCTGGTCGCCGCCCTTGTCATAAAGCAGGGCGCGATGCTGCATCACATCTTCGACGGTGGCAAGGGTGATATAAATGGGCGCGTTTTCTCCCGCCGCTTTTATGCTGCCCTGCACCGCCAGTTCCAGCGCATTGAGCGCGGTACGCGCGTCGCCATTAGCAAAAATGGCGATTTGCTGCATAGCATCCTCGTCGATGCTGATAGCAAGCTGTCCAAAACCGCGTTCTTTGTCGTGCAGCGCGCGTTGTAGCAGATCGAGAATGTGCGCTTCGCTCAATGCTTTTAGCACGAAGACGCGCGAGCGTGATAAGAGGGCGCTATTGACTTCAAAGCTGGGATTCTCGGTCGTCGCCCCGATCAGCGTGACGACGCCATGCTCGACGTGCGGTAGAATGGCGTCCTGCTGCGCCTTGTTAAAGCGATGAATCTCATCGATAAACATAATGGTGCGCTGGCCGCTAAACTGTTTGAGTTTGCGGGCATCCTCGACCACTTTGCGTAAATCGGCGACACCAGCCGAAACCGCGCTGAGTCGCACGAAATGCGCGCGCGTGATACGAGCAATGACCTCGGCGAGGGTGGTTTTGCCGCTGCCCGGTGGCCCCCACAGAATCATGGATGAGATGGCATCGCCCTCGATGCTGCGCCGCAAAATCCTGCCCGGCCCCAGCAAATGTTCCTGCCCCACAATTTCGTCCAGCGAGCGCGGACGCATACGCGCCGCCAGAGGTTCCTGCGCCGCGCTATTGGGGGATGTATTTTTTCGGGCTAACGGGGAGTTATCCGACCCGAAGAGCGATGTCTGGTCTGCCATGTCCTTCGCTTACTATGCCACGATGCTATTTACATAACAGCATACCACATCTGCTTAATAAATGACGATATGGGTGAACACCTGCACGAAGTT
>DASTKD010000101.1:0-2266 GCA_035716135.1 Ktedonobacteraceae bacterium | reverse complement strand
AATCAAGATAGGTCATGTCCTGTCATCCTGAGCGCAGCGATGGATCTGTACGCGGCGGTAGAGATCCTTCGCTGCGCTCAGGATGACAGGACAAGGCGAAGGATGACATTCCCGATAGTGGTCGTTCTATTCATCAGGACGAGGACAAACGCTTCCTAATACAACATTCCCGTTTTGGCCGGTAAAAATCATGAGCGCATCCCTATAATGGGCGTTTATCTTGCATCGCATCCCTGTACACCCTCTCATAGGCATCGATCATGGCAGCCAGTGCGAAATGCTGCTCGATGTGGGCGCGGCAGCGCGCGCGGGGGATGTCGTACAGGTCATCGACGAAGGCGGCGGCCTGAGCGCGCTCGCCCTCTTCCACCAGGAAGCCCGTTTCGCAGTGGCGGATAATCTCGTCAACCGCGCCGCGCCGGTAGGCGATGACGGGTGTGCCGGTCGCCATTGCTTCGACGGCAGTGAGGCCAAAGGGTTCATCCCATTCGATGGGGAAGAGCAGGCCGAGTGATTGCCCCATGATCTTCCACAGGGCCAGTCGTTCCAACTGCCCCAGGTAGGTTACGCGGTCGCCCGCTTCTTGCAGACGGGGTTGGATGCGTTCTTCAAAGTAGGGACGGTCGTAGATGCCACCGGCTATCAGCAGGCGATAACCCGCCATCTCCGCGATGTCTATGGCTGCCTCGACGCCTTTCTCCGGGGCGATGCGTCCGGCGAAAAGCAAAGGCGCATCCGAGGATGGTGTGGGCGAAAAGGGGATGGCGTCCAGGTCTAGCCCGTTGTATATGACATCATCAATTTCGGTATATGGCTCATACGTGCGGGCGCAGGAGTGCGAGACTGCTACCAGCGTCACGAGGTGGCCGCGCCGGTCCAGCACGCGCAGGGCATCGTTGATTTCGGGCGAGAGCGCGGGGAGATGCAGCGTGTGCAGCACAGGAATATGGGTGAGTAGCGCGCTGGCGGTGTAGGCCGGCCAGTCGAAGGCGTGGACATGCACGACATCAAACTCGTCGCTGCGCTGCCGCAGTTGCAGGAACAGGTCGAGAAAGAGGTTGGCCTGCGTAAAGAATCCGGCATCGGCAGCGCCTTCGCTCATCTCGCCTGAGAAACTGGCGGGTTGCACACTGGCAGGAACGGTGACGGTTTCGATGGCGACGCCTGGCACAAAGGATGTATCGCGCGCGAAGAGGGTCACATCATGTCCGCGTTGTTGCAGCCCGTGCGCCAGATCGGCCAGCAGGGCCTGCGAGCCGCCGAGATAGGGCTGTAAGATGGGAGAAACGAGGGGGGCAACCAGCGCGATACGCATCACTCACCTCTGTAACTTGCAATATTATTATCAGTTTCGTAAAGCTTCACTTCGTAAAGCAGACCGCCAGGCAGCGCGTCGCGTAGCCGTTCCCAGAACTTGATAGCGAGTACTTCAGCGGTCGGAATGCAGCCTTCGAGCCAGGGAACGTCGTGGTTCAGGTGTTTGTGATCGACCCAGCCGATGACCTGTTCTTGCATGGCGTCTTTCAAGGCGGTCAGGTTCAGCACCATGCC
Organism: Ktedonobacteraceae bacterium; assembly: GCA_035716135.1. Classification (GTDB taxonomy): domain Bacteria; phylum Chloroflexota; class Ktedonobacteria; order Ktedonobacterales; family Ktedonobacteraceae; genus CF-113. Next base: position 715 of record DASTKD010000101.1, on the reverse strand, counting down.
GGTCTGTGGATCGGGCGTGCCGCGCACCGTCACCTCCAGCACATAGTTATGCCCATGTCCATTAGGATTGGCGCATTTGTCGTAAACGGCGTAATTTTCTGCATCGCTGAGCTGCTTGCTCCACAGGCGATGGGCCGCGCTAAAGCTGGCGCGTCGTGTTAAGTAAACCATATATGTGTTCCTTATGTGTTACCAGGGCGGGGACAAGCCTCGCCACCTGTCATCCTGAGCGAAGCGAAGGATCTGCGTGTTGCCAACGAGAGATCCTTCGCTTCGCTCAGGATGACAATTGATGAAGGATGACCGCCTCTGAAAGGCTTGTCTTCGCCCAGGCTTGTTCGTCCATACAAACTATCATGCATTGCTAAAGATCTCAAGGTTTGTGCCGCTCAGCATACGTCCCGAATCATCGACTAGAAACAGCAAAATCTCGGCCATGTCATCGGGGGTCATGCCCGCCTTCAGGTGCGGCGCGGCCTGGCGCAACATTTCGGTATCGACCGCGCCGGGACTGACGACGCAGACGCGAATGTTGTGCGGCTTGCCCTCGACGGCCAGAATCTCCGTCAAGCTGGCAACCCCGGCCTTCGAGACGTTGTAGGCGCTCAAGCCCGGAAACTTCTCTACTCCTTTTACGCCCGAAAGCGACGAAAGGTTGATAATGACGCCCGAATGCTGCTCTGCCATAATACGAAATGCCTCGCGGCAGCACAAA
>DASTKD010000100.1:0-4006 GCA_035716135.1 Ktedonobacteraceae bacterium | reverse complement strand
GCAGCACACCAGGTCTACCGCCAGGCTATCGCGGCCAGCGACCAGCACCTGTAAATCGGTCTTATCGCCATACACCGGCCCCTCGCCATCCTGTCCCATGCTGCCATCCACGATGGTCAGGTCGGGCTTGATGCCCCGGTTCATATCTACGATGCACTGATCGATGCCGAAGGTATGCATCGAGCGGCGGTCAGGACGCGGCAGAATGCCCATAGGATTCTTCATGCCCAGCGTCATCATCGAAACGACGTGCGTTTTGAGGACGGGCAGGTTAATCAGGCGCGCCTCTTGCATGATGCGCGGGACGCGGAAGCGGCGCAGGCGGCGCGCGCCCTGCGGCTGCAATTCAACCCAGTCCTGCTCGCCGCCTTCGGGGTCTACGCGAATGATGCGGATGCCGTTCTCTTCACAGAACGTATCAATGCCCAGGATGGTAAAGGTGGCGTCGCGGTCGAACTCGGTGCCGGGCGTCTCGCATAAGACCGGCTCGGCTCCACAGGCGCGCACCTCTTCCGCGACGGCCTTCATCAGCGCGAAGCTGGTGGTCGAGCCGGAGGCGGCGTTACGCCCGGCCACCAGATTTGGCTTCAAGATAGCCATCTTCGCACCACGCATGATCGATTCCATGCCGCCTATCTGCTCGATGATGCGGTGCGCGGCGGCCTCTATGCCGTCAAAGGTGCGCGTTACCGCGATTGTGTCAGTATCCGGTTGTGTTGCTACCATATGTCTAGTCCTCGTTTGCTATGATGTATCTATTGTTTAGCCTGACGCCCACAAGGGGCGTCACTACATTCCGTGTGGTCCCTTCCCCCTTGTGGGCATCCGGCCCTCCACATATCCGATGTCCTCGCCACCCCTCCTTGTGTGATACGCGACCCTTGCCGCTTTCCTCAAAACCTATCAGGCGTACCATTTGCGTTCGTTGACAGCCAGCGTGCCACGCGACCCGCTGCTGGCGAGCGCGCCATTGCCAGATGGTTGTCCGTTCATGACGGTGGGCTGCGCGGATTTATGGATTACCTGGTAGATGTAGACTACTATCTGGCTGCTGTGGTCTTGCGCGCTAAACTGGGCGCGTAAGACTACATGTTGCATGGCCTGGTTAATGATATTTTTGTCGCCGAAGGTTTTGAAGTCGGTCAGCATTTCGGAGTCGGCGACGATATAGTCGATGCGATCCCAGTTATTTTGCAACGCGCCGTTTTTGCCATACAACGTAGGGTCGTAAGCCACGCTCCAGTAGATTTCGGCGTGCGGGTAGGGCGCGCCATCGCCGACACCCTGACCACCTGGGAGGCGCAGGTCGAGATACGGGTAGCTATTGATAACGATGAAGGCATTGTGCGGCACATTTTCGCGCACCCACACTATCGCTTGATCCTGCGCCGAGGTGGGATGCTGGTAGAAGCGGAAACCGGTCTCTTGAATATCAAAGGGCAACACGGCGGCTACTGCTATGATAATCAGTCCGGCGCGCACCACGTCGAAACGCACCACTTTTACCAGCCCGGTCAGGATAGCGTTGAGCGCCAGCACGATATTGATGGCGGCCAGCGGGATGATGGGGATAATGTAGAACGAAAGCGTCTGCCCGCCGCGCGCCAGCAACAGCCAGTAAGAGAGCAGCAGCAGCGCGACCATCAGGTGTTTGCGATTCCACCAGCCATAGATGAGGTTAAAGGCGGGGGCAGCCAGGCTGGCGATGATGAAGATGGGATCATTATCGACCCAGATCGCCCAGCTATCCGCGAAGCTACCGTTGCTCTCGCTGCGGGCTGCCTGCCCTATGAACGTGCCGATAAAGCTCAAGTGATCGTGGTGATCCCAGGGCAGCCAGCCGTAGGGGAACAACTCGCCTTTCAAGACTGCCAGCAATACCCATATAGAAACAACCGCAATCACTCCGTAAACAAACGTCACCATACTGAATTTGCGCTGGAATTTTGTGCTAAACAGCCACGCCGCGTAGATGAAGGCAGGGAAACACACCAGAACGACCTCTTTTGAGAGGGCGGCGACGCCAAAGGCCAGCGCCGCGCCCACGATATATTTCAAGCGGCTGGTACTCGATACCAGCAGGTAGAGCGACAGGAGCAGCCAGAAGGTGGCGATGTTATCGAGAAAGACCTGGCGTTGATAGGTTATGCTGAGCGGCGAGAACGAGAAGATGATGAGAGCCAGCAGGGCCGCGCTGCGGCTGCCCGTCATACGCCGCACGATCAGATAGACGAGCAACGCGCTGCCAACGGCATAGAGCAGCATAAAGACGCGCCCGCTATTGATGGCATTGCCAAAGGTGAAAGGGCCACCGGTAAGTTGCAGCCAGCCCGCAATTTGAATCCAGCCCAGGGGCGGATGCCCGTAGCCATAAGAATAAGGCGAGAGCATACCCTGAGTGATCGCCCAGGCATTGGACATATACGTGCCTTCGTCCAGTTCGAAGCGCGGGAAGTTGAACATGTTATAAATGTGTGCCAGCAGCACTCCCATCAGCGCGATCGTCACCAGAATGGCTTCCGCCCAGGCTGGAATGGGGATGGCGCGCGTCTGGCGGGTGGTATTGACGTTGACGCTGGGCATGAGGCGCGTATCGCTGGACGCGATGCGCTTTTCCTGGTTGGGCATGACGCGCGGCATCACGGTGGTGTGACCGGTTGGCTTGCGTATCGGGCTTTGCCGTTGACCGGGGCGGTACACGGTGCGCAGGAAAAAGTTATGCGTGCGATAGAGGATGATATTGCCATTCTCTACCTCTGGCCGAGGTCCCTGCTGCTGCTGCGCCATTGCTGGCTGTGGAGCGACATAGGCCATGTAGCCAGCGCCAGGCGCATTACGCAACATGCCCGGCTCACGAGTCTTACCAGGCACGTTGCCACCGTTCGCATTGTTTTGTGTGGGCGAGACGCCCGGCATAGAGAATGTTTCCGCCTGCTCGAGCATCTGTTGTCGATTGTTCATGGCAGGAACAGGGGACGCTGGCGACGCGGGTGGGCGCGCCTGTTCAACGGCAGGTGGCCGGTTGCTCGCGGGAGCAGGAGACGCTGGCAGTTTGACTGCTCGCAACTGCTCAACTGCCGGTGGCCGGTTGCCTGGAGCGCTGGCAGCCTGCGCGGCGGCGCGTAATTGCTCAATCGTCTGCGCCCGGTTGCTCGAGAGCGGCGCTGGCGTTGGCAGCGCGCTGGTGGGAAGCTGCTCAACCGGCTGCTGCTGGCTGCTCGCGGGCGAGTTCTGCCCATTGCTTTCCTGATTGAAGAACTTCGTCCCTGGCGGAGGCGTCACAGGTGGCTTAATGAACACCCTGCGCTGATTTGGTTCAATCGCGGGCGGCGGCGGCGTGCCGGGAGGGGCAAACTGCGAGTTTGCTCCATGTTGTGACCTGACCCCCAGGTTCTGCTGGGACCCCGGTTCCTGGGGGTCCTGATCTTGCGTCGGTCTATAGCTAACTGTCATGTCTCACTCTTTACCAGGTTATATATCTTCACGCGACAGCTTTGCCGCGATGTTGTCCAATATGAGCGGTTTTCTCCCAGTTGGTTGTGCCTTTGAGGGCGCGATACACAGCGCGTACTGCGCCAATACTCAAAAGCCATTGATACGGGAAAAAAGCCAGAACCAGAACGAACGCTTCGCGCCAGCTCCACTTCTGCCCGTGCGCCTTGAGAAACTCGTGCAGACCCGCCACATCCATGAATACATCCAGGATGAAACAGTAGAGCGGGGCGAAGGTCAGCATGGCAAGCCAGAGCGGAAGCTTGACCAGGAAGAACATGATAATCGCCACTGGCACCAGAATGGCAAACAGAGATTGCACTTCCGGTAAGACCAGCACATAGAAAGCCAGCAGGCGCTGTGAAAGCTTTTCCAGCTTCAGCCATTCTCCTTTGAAGAGAATCTGGATGAAGCCCTGATTCCAGCGCGTGCGCTGCTTGATGAATTGCTCGATGGTGTGCGGCGTTTCCTCGCGTGTGACAAACTCATCTTCATAAAGAATGCGAATGCGAGC
>DASTKD010000099.1:0-2184 GCA_035716135.1 Ktedonobacteraceae bacterium | reverse complement strand
CAGACATGGCGACCCTTGCGGTCGCCATGTCTGCACGCGGTCGCCATGCGTCATTGCGTCGGTCGCCATATTGTGTTATGTCGCCATGCTTCATTTCTCGAACACCCACACGTTGCTAAACACCGCTTCCGTTCCTCCCTGGGTGTCGCCGCCTACTAAAAAGCCAATTAGACCCGTTGTGAAGGCGGTGTCGGTGTAGGTGGTGACGATGAGCTGGCGGTTGATGTAGAAGCGGAACCGGGGGCCGCTGGCTATGACGAGGAAAGTATTGGTATGCCCGTAGCCGCTCGTGATGGCGTTGGAGGAGGTCCAGTCGATGAGGGTGAGCCAGTTGAGGGGGTTATTGCCGGTGGCGCGCACGAAGCGATACTGGCCCCTGCTGCTGATTTCAAGGACGTAGAACTGGCGATTGGTGGGGCTGAGACGGAAGGCGAGGCCGTAGATGTCGCCGTAAAGCAGGCGCGCCTGGGCGGTGATGACGGCGTTGCTGTATTGCTGCTGACTGGAGTAGCACCAGGCAACCTCGCGCGGGATGGAGGTGCGGACGTGATAGCCTTCCGGTGAGAAATAGCATTGCGAGCCGTCGTCGATCCAGCCACCGCCGGGGTTGGTCATGTCATTGGAGTAGAGTATGTGACCCGCGCCTATGGATGCGGTAATGCCGGCGGTGGCCTGGGCGCGCGCCTGAGCTGCCAGCGCTGCTTGTCGGGATGCTTGCGCCTGCGCGGTGGCTGTTAGCCAGGGCTGCTCAGCGTTGATGGGTGTCTGGCCGCTCTGAATGGGATGAACAGGATGTGTTTGCTGGCTCAGGCGGGTGAGCAGGCCGAACGGCAGAGCCAGCAAAATGACAGATATGCAAATGATAGCAATGAGTGCCTGGCGCGAGTGTAGATGCAGATGATGGTTTTGCAGAGCTTGACGCCTGGGCTGCTGCTCTGGCGGCAGTGAAGTGGAGGCCAGTTCATGTGAAATGACTGCGCTTTTCTCTGTCAGTGGTATGAGTAAGGGCATGATGGGCGGGCGCTGGCGGGTTTCTTCCAGCACACGGGTCACGGCGGGTGCTGGGAGTTGCGCCGTTGACTCTGCCGATGTTGCGCCGGATATTTCAAGTGATGGAGTTTCAGTGTTGCCGGAAATGCCCCTGTCGCATTTCAAACGGGCGCGTTCTTGCTGTAAGGCTTCCCAGTAGGCGCGAGAAAACTCCTGGGCCTGTTGGTAGCGTTGCGCGGGGTCTTTTGCCATAGCCTTGAGAATAACCTCTTCAATGGAGGGTGGAATCGAGCTGTTAAGCTCTCTGGGTGAGATGGGCGTGGTCTGGATATGTTTGAGCGAGATAGCAACGGGCGATTCGGCCATGAATGGGACGCGCCCGGTCAGCATCTGGTAGAGAATGACGCCCAGGGAGTAGATGTCGCTGCGGTAATCGCTTTCGCCTTTGGATTGTTCGGGGGCCATGTATTCGGGAGTACCCACCATCGCGCCCTCGCCTGTAAGCGATTCGGCACCCATCATGGCTTTAGCCAGCCCGAAATCGACCAGATAAGCATAGCCATCCCGGCGCAGCAGGATGTTTGAGGGTTTAACATCGCGGTGTACAACCTTGCTATCATGGGCGTATTGCAGCGCGGCTGCGATCTGGTCGACAAAGCTGGCGGCTTCTTCCAATGTGAGTTGTTTGCGCTTCATGAGGTAGTCGCGCAGGGTGCCGCCCTCGATATAGGGCATCACCAGGTAGTACCAGGGGCTTTGTTCGCCGAAATCGTAGAGCGGCAGGATATGGTTGTGGGAGAGCGCGCCAACGGCCAGCGCTTCACGCTCGAAGCGCCTCACGAATGAGACATCGCGGCCATACAACACCTTGATGGCGACCTGTCGCCGCACCCGTCGATCATACGCCAGGTAGATTTCTGACATGCCACCCTGGGCGATGCGACGCCGCAGTTCATAGCGTCCAAGCGTAAACCCTTCAATCCCCTTCATCGATCCCCCTCGCATCCCGGCACGCTTTTTATACTTTTACGCAGCTAACGCGCTTTCTTCAATGAAATATTTTTATTGCGGTATATTTTTAGTATCGCGTCTCTTTTATAATACCATGCCCTGTGAAACTAGCTTCACGCTGTCATCCTGAGCGCAGCGAAGGATCTCTCGTCGGGCTACTGAGATCCTTCGCTGCGCTCAGGA
>DASTKD010000098.1:0-4775 GCA_035716135.1 Ktedonobacteraceae bacterium | reverse complement strand
TGGCAAGTCGCGGCGGTTGAAGATGAGCAGGCCGGCGATGCCGCAGACCAGTCCTACAGCGACCAGCACGAGGGGGTACCACCAGGTGATAATATGGTTTGCCAGCGCCTGAATGCTCTGCGTGTAGTAGAGAGGCTGGATCTTTTGCATCCAGGACAGGGTGTCCGAGAGGCCGCCCAGTGTATTCATCAGGTAGAAGAGCGCCAGGGTGCCGATGGCTGCCCCACCGGCGGCGCGGCTGCCATTCATGAATGAGCCGAACAACGCGCCGATGCCGCTCGCCATGAACATAAAGGCAAATTCGATCAACTGGGCGATGATGAGCCAGTTCCAATCGACGTTGGCGTTTTTAACGAACAGCGAACTGATCGTCACCGCTCCCGCCGTCGCTATACTCAGGATGAGGCCACCCAGGGCCGCGCTCAGCCACATTTCGAGGTAGTAGCGCGTGCGGGGGATGGGCCGCGCCAGCGCCAGGTCGAGGGTGCCGTTCTCGAAGGTGGCGGGCAGCGCCGCGCCGCCGATGAAGCCAACGATACCGCCCCAGATCAGGGCGTAGAGCGAACTATACATTTCAAGCGCCATGAGCGCCTGGAAGCTGTTCGCATTGTTAAGCTTCGCGCCCAGCAGGCCGGCTGCGGCATTCGATGTCATATATGCATTGAAATTTATCTGTTGTAACGAAGGATACAAAATGCCCACGATCACTGCGACGAAGACGGCATAGAATACCCCTGCTGACAGGACGACTTTGTCGTTTGCCAGTGCGCGCAAAGTAATGGACAGTCCGCGCGCGCGTTTCTCTGGCACAGGGATGCTTTTAGAGATGGTTGCGGTAGCCATAATACGGCTCTCCTTTCACCTGAACATGCTTTAGCGTGTAGCAGGCGTCGATGTTTCCGCCTGTGGGTTTTCGTAGAATTTCAGGAACACTTCTTCCAACGGGGCCTCTTCGGCTTGCAAGCGCAGCACTTCATGGCGGCTGAGCGCCTTGATGAGCGCGTCCATGCTGCCGCCTACATTGAAATGGTAGGCGTGATTGTGGCTTGTCACCATGCTCACTCCTGGCATTTGCGCCACTTCATCCGCGCTGACGGCGTCGCCAAATTCAACGGTGACGCGCTGACCGGCTTTCTGGCGCAGCTTCTCAACCTCTTCGATGGTGATGATCTCGCCCTGACGAATGACGGCCACGCGCTGGCAAACCTTTTCAACGTCGCTCATGATGTGCGAACTCATGAAGATGGTTTTGCCGCGCGTCTGCTCTTGCAGCAGGAATTCGTTGAAGGTGCGTTGCAAAAGCGGATCGAGGCCGGAGGTCGGCTCGTCGAGGATCAGCACTTCAGGATCGCACATGAAGGCCAGTACGATGCCGATTTTCTGGCGCATCCCTTTGGAATAGCCTTTCAATGGCCGCTTCATCTCTACATCGAAGAGCGCTACAAGATCATCCAGCAATACGGGTTCGCGCCCCTGCAAGCGCGAGAAGTAGTTGATGACCTGTTTGCCTGTCATCTGTCCCGGCAGGCGCACGTCGCCGGGCAGGTAGCCGATGCGCCGGTGCAGTTCCATCTTATCGCGCTGCGCATCCAATCCCAACACGCGCAATGTGCCGGAGGTGGGGCGAATAACATCGAGCATACAGCGTATGGTGGTGGTTTTGCCCGCGCCGTTTGGCCCCAGAAAGCCAAAGATTTCGCCCTGCTCAACGCGCATGGAGATGCCTTTGACGGCCTGCACCTTGCCATACGACTTGTAGAGGTTATCGATTACGAATACCGGTTCTTGAGTAGTCATTGCGAGACCTCCTCTTGATTTTGTTTTTTTCTTAACGTTAAGACGTCATCGATATACGAAATTAAAGTATTAGATATTTCTTGTTTTGTTCGCTCGTCTGACTGCGCATCTGAGGACGGCGATGGAGCGAATGTCCTCTCGACTACCTCAGCCGTCATCTCCGCAATCTCCTCGTCGGAATATTTGAAATCGCCGGGCATATATGGTTCCATCACTAAAAAGCCCAGCGTGATGGAGTCGAGCATATACACCTGCTTGCGCACATCTATATCGTCGCGCACTACTCCACGACTACGGAAGAGTTCAAAGAGTGCGAAAGATTGAGCGACTTGTTGGGAGAAGGTTACGCTGTCCTCCTGTTCTTTGCGCAGCCATTCACCGAGCAGGTCGGTATCGCGCAAAATTACCGCTTTCATGAGCGGATTCTTCAGGGTCGCCAGCATCGAATGTTTCGTTATCCCACGTAGAGTTCCCCCTTCCGGGTCGCTGGCGAGGCGCTGCTTAAGGTCCTCTGACAGGCGAATATATTCGCGTTTCATGAGGGCCGTGAAGAGGTCTTCGCGCGTCTTCCAGTGCAGGTAAATCGTTCCCTTCGCCACGCCTGCGTAGCGGGCGATGTCGTCAATGGTCGTTTTGTTATAGCCCCAGCGCAACATCAATTCTCCCGCCGCGTCCAGAATTCTGTCCGCGCGTTCCTCTCGCTTCGAGCGTTCCTCCGTTTGATTGCGCGCGCTTCTGCGTGGGCTTGCCACTTTACACCTTCCTTTGTTCGTGACTATATGACCAGATAAACAAAATGACTAATTTTGTTTATCTGGTCATAATTGTAATCTCCTTTGTGGCAAATGTCAAGGGTTTATGTATTGTCATCCCAGGGTTTGTGAGTGATTGAAGGAAAGGTGGAGATGGTGAAAGGAAGGCGACCGCGAGGGTCGCCTCTACTAAGAACGAGCCTGGGGAGGCGCTTCGTGTCTTAGTAGAGGCGACCCTCGCGGTCGCCTTCCTCGCTCCTCGTCATCCTGAGCGAGGTGTAGAATGACAGCTTCTCGCGTCTGGCCTGGTGTATATAATTGACCTCGTCCATACGTATCCTGATTGAGTACCAACCATTCGGCATAGTAGGTATTTCCTACAGCTTCACTTCTGCCTGGAAGTATGCTAATTTGGTGGGTAATTCAGAACGCCTCATTATTACCGGGGGATATAGTTATGAGTATGCGTGAAAAGCCTGGTCAGGCGAAAATTCGTCACCGCCTGAGCATCATTGACAAAATGTTAATGGTGCTGCTTATTTTACTCGCGTCTGTTTATATTTTTTATGGAGTTGCAAACGGGCGACCAGACCCGAAGGACAGCAGGCACCTCGCGTCCCAGCCGACACATAAATCGACTCCGAAAACTCCAACGCCTTTACCTACCTCTACTCCTACGCCGCAAGCACCAACGCCATCTCCTACGCCGGTACCGGCTCCGCAAATCGAGCCGGGGGACTGGGCGGGTTACTTGCTGGATAACGGCAGCTACAATGCCGGCGAGTCTGGAATTACCACTCAGACGGTATCGGCGTTACGCCTGATGTGGACGGAACACGCTCAGGGCGGCGTGACTGCGCAGCCGGTTGTGGTTGATGGTATGGTGTACTGGGGATCATGGGATGGGTACGAACACGCTACAACTCTCGATGGACAAAGAATCTGGTCAACCTATCTGGGCGTGAATAACGATACTACTGATGGCTGCGATCCCGGTAGCGCGGGTGTAGCCAGTACCGCGACCATCGTGCCTCTCACCATCAACGGGCAAACGATGCTGGTGGACCTGGTGGGTGGTGGAGATTCCAACTTGTATGCCTTGAACGCTGCCAATGGTCATATCCTGTGGAAAGCGGTTTTGGGAGATTTGCCAGCCGATTTCATCTGGGATTCTCCCGCGCTGTATAACGGAAGCGTCTATATCGGCATCTCTTCTTTTGGGGATTGCCCGTCTGTGCAAGGGAAGCTCTTCCAGATACAGGCCACGAGCGGCCAGTTGCAGAATGTCTTTAACATCGTCCCGGACGGTTGCGTGGGTGGAACACAGTGGGGATCACCGGCTATCGACGCCAGTACGGGTGAAGTGTATATCGCCACCGGCAATCTGGGTCCGTGTGCTTCAAACGAGCCGTATGCAATGGCGCTGGTCGAGCTACAGGCATCGACGCTGCAAGTGACAGGAGCCTGGCAGGTACCACAATCCGAAATGGTCGGTGACGGTGACAGCGATTTTGGCTCGACACCCACGCTTTTTAACGCGAGCATTAATGGAGCGACACGTCAGATGGTGGGTGCAATCAATAAGAATGGCCTTTTTTATGCCTTTGTGCGTGGCGCGCTCGGCAATGGCCCGGTGTGGCAAGATCAGATAGCCGCCGGACCCAGTTGTTCAACCTGCGACGGCGCGGGTACCATCGCGCCTGCCGCGTGGGACGGCACGCATCTTTACATTGGTGGTGGCAATACCACTATTAAGGGCAATTTCTGTGAAGGCGCTTTGCGCGCGCTTGACCCGTCTAATGGCAATTACATCTGGGAGCATTGCCTGGGGGATGCGCGGGCTATGGCTGCTCTGGCGGTTGTGCCGGGAGTAGTGGTGGTGGGCGAGGGCCACTATGTTACGGCGGTCAATGCCGGGACGGGCGATACGTTATTTGAATTTCGGGATAACAAGGCCAACTCTATCTTCTATGGCGCGCCCTCCATCGCTCATGCCATGCTGTTCATTGGCAACATGGACGGCAATCTCTACGCCTTCGAATATTACCGCACCATTGCGAATCGGCCAGAATGAAGCGAATTTTCCATTCCTGTTGATATGTCGTAAAATGGCCTAATGAATATTAACAACCAGGATCGGCCCTGTCATCAGTCGCTTCGCCTGTCATCCTGAGCGCAGCGAAGGATCTCTCGCCGGGCAAGAGAGACCCTTCGCTGCGCTCAGGG
>DASTKD010000097.1:0-2263 GCA_035716135.1 Ktedonobacteraceae bacterium | reverse complement strand
CGGATTATACAACTGTTTCGTGGTATTGTAGGGGCGACCCTTGCGGTCGCCCCGGTTCCCCTTGCCCTACAATACTACGAATTTGTGAACGGCTTCGTGGTATTGTAGGGGCGACCCTTGCGGTCGCCCTGGCCCCACTTGCCCCTGCCCTCATCGCTATGCTAAACTGAAGCAGCAAAACAACGTCAAATTGGAGAAGGACAAGGTACCACAATGTCAAAGAATGTTCCTATTACGGTTGCGCGTGGCGATGGCATCGGTCCAGAAATCATGGATGCTACCCTGCGCATCATCGAAGCGGCAGGGGCGCGTATAGATATCGAAGAGGTCGAGGTAGGCGAGAAGGTCTATTTGCGCGGTATCAGCGCGGGCATCGAGGAAAGCGCCTGGGAGTCGCTGCGCCGCACCAAAGTATTTCTCAAAGCGCCTATCACCACGCCGCAGGGCGGCGGCTATAAGAGCCTGAACGTCACCACGCGCGTCATGTTCGGGCTGTACGCCAACGTGCGTCCCTGCGTCTCTTACTATCCTTTCGTGGATACCAAACATCCTACAATGGATGTGGTTATCATGCGCGAGAACGAAGAAGACCTGTATACAGGCATCGAGTACCGCCAGACGCATGATATGGTGGAAAGCCTCAAGCTCATCAGCCGCCCCGGCAGCGAGAAGATTGTGCGCTATGCCTTCGAGTACGCGCGCAGCCACAACCGCAAAAAAGTCACCTGCTTCATGAAAGACAATATCATGAAGCTGACCGATGGCCTGTTCCACAAAGTTTTCAACGAGATCGCCAATGACTATCCCGATATTGAAAATGAAGCCTGGATTGTGGACATCGGCTCGGCCAAGCTTGCCGATACGCCGGAAGCGTTCGATGTGATCGTATTGCCCAATCTGTACGGCGATATCCTGTCCGATATAGCGGCGCAGGTGGCCGGTTCGGTCGGACTGGCAGGCTCGGCCAATATCGGCGATCGCTGCGCTATGTTCGAGGCCATTCACGGCTCCGCTCCCCGGCGCGCGGGACAAAATCTCGCCAATCCGTCAGGCTTGCTGCTGGGTGCGGTGATGATGTTGGTGCATATCGATCAGCCCGATGTGGCGACGAGCGTTCACAATGCCTGGCTGCGCACCATCGAAGACGGCATCCATACTTACGACATTTACAAGGACGGTGTGAGCAAGCAAAAAGTTGGCACGCGCGAATTCGCCGACGCCGTTATCGCACGCCTGGGACAGGTGCCGGAAATACTCAAGGCCGTTAGCTATACGCACGCACCGCAGCACTCATCATATGCCCCCACCGTCAGCACGCCCAGCGATGAGCAAAAAGACCTGGTAGGGGTCGATGTTTTCCTGGACTGGCATAGCGGCACCCCCGACGAACTGGGCGAGAAATTCAGGCAGGTGGGCAGCAATGGCCTGGAATTGACCATGATTACCAATCGCGGCGCGAAGGTGTGGCCGGGCGGTATGCCCGAAACCTTCACCACCGACCACTGGCGCTGCCGTTTCATGGCGCACAACCGGGGCGCGACCATCGAGCATTCACAGATCATTCACCTGCTCGAACGCATCAATGCCGCCGGCTTCGATTTCATCAAAATCGAGAATCTCTACAATTTCGACGGCAAAGCCAGCTACTCCGCCGTAGGAGAATAAAAATTAATGATACAGAACTTCTCACCGCTTCCGGCGGTGAGAAGTTCTGTATCATTAAGAATAGAAGTATTGAGAGGATTGTATTTATATGGTAATTGACGATATACTGGCGCATAACGAACAATTCGTGCAGCAAAAAACACTGCCCATCATTGGACACGCGCCGCGCAAGCGTATGGCTGTCGTGACCTGCATGGATTGCCGCCTGGTAACGATGTTCGAGCAGGCACTGGGATTGGAGCGCGGCGACGTGCTGGAACTGCGCACGGCGGGCGCGACCATCTCCAAACCCGAACGCGAGGGCGCAGCTAACGACCTGATTCGCTCGCTGGCAGGCGGCATCTACCTGTTGGGCGTGCGCGAAGTGGCCGTTATCGGCCATACCCAGTGCGGATTATCACATTCCGACCCTACCCCGCTGATTGCATCTATGCAGGCGCAAGGCGTTGACCCGCAGCAATTGATACGGGATAACAATCTGGGAGACGCGCATGGTCTGATGAACTGGCTCGGCACTTTCAACGACGTGCATGTCAATGTGCGCGAGGTGGTCAACGTCATTCGCAACAGCCCTTTCCTGCCAAAGATTCCCGTGCAT
>DASTKD010000096.1:0-8101 GCA_035716135.1 Ktedonobacteraceae bacterium | reverse complement strand
ATTGCCAGACGGTGCCTCTGTCCGCCGGAGAGCTTATTGGGTGGCAGCCCGCGCAAATGAGAGATGCCGACGGCCTGCATCGCCCGGTTGACGCGCTCCTCGATCTCTTGCGCGGGCAGGCCACGTACCGTTAGCGCCCATGCCACATCATCTTCAACTACCGTTGCGATGATCTGGTTATCGGGATTCTGGAAGATCATGCCCACCGTTTCACGAATGGCGCGCCAGTTCGCCTGTTCAGCGCTATCCTGACCAGCTATCAACGCTCGTCCACTGTCGGGAATCAGCAGGGCGTTGCAATGGCGCGCCAGCGTGGATTTGCCGCTCCCATTATGGCCGAGCAAAACGAGATATTCTCCCTGCTGCACCTGTAAAGTTACATCGTCTAAGGCCAGCGCGGATGCAGTACTTTCACCGGACTGACCGGGATAGGCATAGCTGATGGATTGTAAATCAATCAATGGTGTCAGTTGCATTATTTTGCTTTTTGCCTCGCCATTCCCAGCCTGCGCACTTCTTTTCTCAAATTTTGCAGCATCCAGTGCTGGCCGATTCTCCCTCGTTCAGGGATGAGCCGCAGCAGCCGGCGTAGTATTTTATAAACAGGGCCTTCAAATATATTGCTGGCAAAAGGGCGCACCTTGTAGCCGAGTAAGCGCGTAAAAAGATTAGTGATATAGTACACCACGATCACTACCGGAAAAATCACGATCCAGGAGAGAACGTAAAATCCGATCAACCAGTATTTGAACGCCACCTGCGCAACGGCATTAACTACTGGAAAGATGTTCGTTTGCCACCAGTGACCAAGCCCGATACTTGCGGCAATAGCGCCTACCAGAGAAACAAACTGGGCGAAAGTGACTTGCAGGCTTTTGACAAGATGGCTGAGAGGGATGCCGGTTAAGAAATCGCCCACAATCAGCAGGAGGTAGAATGCCAGCGCGCCACTGGTCGTCCCCACTATTACAATCCAGAAATGATGTGTGCGATGCTTCATGGTCAGGCCAAGAAACAGCCCCGCGCCACATTCCAGTAACATAAGCGGCCATGCCCCCGGCCCGCTCAGGATGCCGATAGTGAAGACGGCCACGCACAGGCTCATAACCCCTACATAGAAGCCACGCCGCAACACGATGATGGTAAACACAATGGGCGAAAGTATCTGAAATATCGACTTACCGATGGGCAGGTAGAGCGCGAGTAGTTGAAAAATGACGCCAATATCCGCCAGCAGCGCGCCCTCCGCTATTTCGATAGCCGTTAATCTGCGAAACATGCCTGTCCTTTGAAGACTCTTCCTCGTCTCATTCTGTGTGGTCATATCTGCTGCATTGTACCGTTTTGTGTACCTACAGACAAGACCTCCAGTGCAGTCAGGCTTGCACCCGCGTTCTGGCTATTTTCTCTTGCTTTCTATATTGCTACTTTGGAGCGGTTTTTCGGTTTTGCAAAGAGAGCGAATTCATACAAAGCTCTCCCTGCCAGTATTACCAACACTGGCTCAATGGGGGCGCGGAAACGCATGTCGCTATAGAATAAAACATTTTGCAAAATAACCAGCGCCAGTAACAGGTAGATTACCAGTAGCTGGCGTTTGTACTGTTTCCAGGTTAAAAAGAGTCCGATGAAAGCAAAGAGAATGACTATTGTAGCCAGAACGTAGATCATGATAATCATGATAGTGTACATCGAGGAGCCTCCTGGCTCCTCAAAAGCAAGACCATGCGAGTAGGTATAGGGTATCCACATATTGATGAAGTGGAGACTGAGTAGATAGGGCAGCGTGCTGAAATGGTTACGTATCCAGCTTAATGCGCGGGCAGTATCTGCCGCGTCATCTCTGGGAGAGTAGTTATAGGCATCATGGTTAAGTGAGTTGGATACGGGCCGCCATGTGCCCCTAATGGAGGGGCCACCCTCAAGCACAGCATTATTATAAGCTCCGGCTAAGACCTCGCCCATTCCTGTCGATACCAGCACAAAGCTATGGCTCACCTGATAGTTCCGGTAAGACCAGGGGAGAATGATTAGTATCGCTATACAGGTGATGAGTACTGTGTCTATCAGAACAGGCTTCCAGGTCTGAATTTTTGCCAGGATAACCAGAGCGGCCCAGATGACTACCAGACCTGACAAGAATATGCCATTTGGGCGTGCTAAAGCTGCCAGGCCAATCAGCAGGCCGCATAAAATGGACCAACGATGATGTAGTAACGCTTGCCGGATGCTTCTCGGCCATCTTTTTTCGCTAAGAGATTTTTTTGAGAAAGGCGCATACTGGAGTTGGAGACGATAGAGCGCGTAGACGCAAGCGGTCAAACAAAAAGTATAGAGGGATTCGGTGTAAAGCCAGCCATCATAGATGAACAGACAGGGATAGATAGCGGCCAGTAGCCCACTGAACAACGCGATTTTCCTGCCGAAAAGATCTCTTGAGAAGAGATAAATAAGAGTGCATGTTCCTGAACCAAGAAAACAGTAAAAAAGCCGGCCATGGAACTCTTCTTTTCCAGCAAAGGCATAAATAACGGCCAGGATAAACGGCCAGAGGGGTGGGCGGCTCAATGTGGGATAGCTGGCATAGAGACAATAGCAGCCATGATCTACAAGCTGACGACCAAGCGTATTGTACAAAGCGGCATCAAAGGTGGGAACGTAGTTTCTGCCTACGGTCAGGTTGTAAATAATGCGGACAAGCAGAGCCAGGGCAAAAGCACTCGCCGCAGGTGCATAGGTTTGCAAACGTTTCATGAAAAAAATATATGTGCTTTCTTTGTGAGTGATTATTCGGGAATCTTTTGTCAGACACAACAATGGTGAGGCTCAGGTAATGTGCCAGTCCTGTATTGATGCCCCGACGTTTTCTTTATGCTATAATATTTTGTAATGCACAACAAGCAAATGGTTTGTCCCTCCATCTAACAAGGAACGGAGTCTTCATCTATGCTCTCCGAACAACCAGATTATGCTTCTCGCGGTATGGTTGCCTGTGCCAATTATTTTGCTACTCAGGCAGGTTTACGCATACTATTGCAGGGAGGCAATGCTATAGATGCAGCAATTGCTGCTATTGCTACAATGACGGTGGTGTATCCTTCCACCTGTTCCGCCGGTGGTGATCTTTTCATGCTCATCTGGCATGAGAAATCGCAGCGACTGTATGCGCTGAATGGCAGCGGTCGCGCTCCGCAGGGGATGCGACCGGAGTACTTCGCGGCGCAGGGGATGCAAAGTATCCCCGAACGCGGCCCGCTTACTATCAACGTGCCGGGAGCGGCTGACGGCTGGTTCGCGGCATTAGACCGGTTCGGGTCGCTTCCCGTCGAAACCGTGCTTACGCCAGCTATCGAGTACGCGGAAGATGGCGTGCCGGTTACGGCGAAACTGGCTAGCTGGCTGGCAAGAGCCGAACTCCTGCTCAAGCGTTGGGACAGCAGCGCGGATATCTTTCTGGCCGATAAGCGGCCTCCAATGGCCGGGGAATTGTTGCGCCAACCACACCTGGCGCGTACCTATCGCATGTTGGCAAAAGAGGGGCGCGACGCCTTTTATAACGGTCCGATAGCTCAAAGCATCACGGATTATGTGCAGAGGGTGGGCGGCGTTTTGAGCATGGAAGATATGCGAAAGCACCATTCCGACTGGGTAGAGCCGATTTCAACCAACTATCGCGGCTATGATGTTTATGAGTTCCCGCCCAACACACAGGGCATTGCCGCGCTTGAAATGCTGAATATTATCGAGGGCTACGATCTCAAATCCTTTGGCTATCAATCCAGTGAATACCTGCATGTCCTGCTTGAAGCGAAGAAGCTGGCCTTTGCCGATAGAGATCAATATGTCTCCGATCCCGCCTTTGTGGATGTGCCTGTCGAACGCCTGCTCAGCAAAGGCTACGCGGAAGAGCAGCGCAAACGTATCAATCCGCAGAAAGCTGCGGCGGGCGTCAAAGCCGGACTTGAGAAAGAGGGCGATACGACATACCTGTGCGTCGCCGATGGCGCGGGCAACGTCGTCTCGCTGATTCAAAGCCTGTATATGGGCTTTGGCAGCGGCGTAGTGGGTGGCGATACAGGCGTATTGCTGCATAACCGGGGCGCGTACTTCTCGCTGGACGAGCGGCACGTCAATTACTTGCAGCCGGGCAAGCGCACCATGCATACACTCGCACCCGCAATGGTGATGCGCGATGAGAAACCATATATGGCGGTTGGAACGATGGGTGGTGACGCGCAGCCGCAAATACATGTACAATTGTTGACGGCCATGCTCGATTTTGGTATGAATACGCAGCAGGCCATCAGCGCGCCACGCTGGCGTAGTGGCCGTATGCGGTTATATCCACCCGTCAGGCGTAACGATCATATACCGGGGCAGCGCGGGCTTGATGAACTCGCGGATCACGATGTTTCTGAAGTGGTGATAATGGAGAAGCGCTTCGCCAATGGCGCGCCTCTGCTCCTGGAAATGCTCGGCCACCGCATTCAACTCGAAGAATCATGGGGCGATGGCATGGGTCATGCGCAAGCCATTCGCATTCATCATAACCCCCATCTCTTCGAGGGAGCCGCCGACCCGCGCTGCGATGGTCTCGCCCTGGGCTGGTAATCATATAAAATGAAGGATAAAGCACATGACAGTTCAATCAACTCGCATAAGTATTCCAGAAGATATACTGGCTCTCTCACACGAACGCGACGAATTGCGCAGAAAGGGCAAATATGACAAAGCGGACGATCTCAAACGGCAGATAGAAGAGGCTGGCTACGGCATTAAGGACAACCCGCATGGAGCGCACCTGATCGTCTTGCCGGGCGTCGAGATCGACGGGACGCACTACCGCACTTCGCGTCAGGTACCTTCCTGGCTCGATAAAGCAGATACTTGTACATTTTCGGTGAATGTTCTGGCACAAGATAGTTTTGAAGCAACACAACGCTGCATCGAAAGCGTCGAGCGTTTCGCCGGGGAACAGGACATCGAAATTGTGCTGGTAGATAACGGGTCACAGGACGAATTATACTCCTGGGCTATCGCAAGGCAACAACAAGACCCGCGCCTGCATGTGGCGCGCATCGCTCGTCCGGTGGGCGAGGCGGAGGCGCGTAACGTTGGATTGAAGTGCAGTCTGGGCCAGTACATCCTGGTACTCGATAGCGCTATCGAACTCACCGGAGATGTGTTCACACCGCTCGCTGAGATGCTCGCAAACCGCGAAGTGGGCGTTACCGGCCTGCGTGGCCTGCTTTCGCAGGATATGCGCCACTTTGAGGATAGCAGCGAATTAGAAGTCGAAGCCATAGCCGGATTGTGCATGGCATTTCGACGCAGCCTGCTCGAGCGCGCAGGTTTTTTTGACGAACGCTTCCGTTTCCCGTATTATATGGATATCGATTTCAACTTCGCGGTGCGAGATTGCGGGAAAAGCGCGCTGGCGCTGCCTGATCTACCTGTGCGTGTCCATCCACAGCAGGCGTATAACGCGAAGCTTTCAGACGCCGAGCGCACTCGCCTGACAAGAAGAAATTTTTACCGTTTCCTCGATAAATGGGGACACCGGGACGACTTATTACTCGCGGAAGATGAGTAGCATTTGCGCGATTTCGTGATACAATAGTGCCAGGATTACATGCTCGTCAGGTAATCCTCTTCCGCGCAGCATGAGAGCCAGCCATAAGCTCAATGCGCCCTAAACGCCTATAGCGTTGCAGCGTGGCGTGATTCTATTCTCTAAGGAGGAGTGGTACAGTGGTAACAATGACAAAGCGAAGTGATATTCCCAGAGACTATACCTGGGATCTTGAGAGCATTTTCCCAACCCATGAAGATTGGGAGCGTTCGTTTCAATCGTTGATGCGTCGCTTACCAGAGCTTGAGGCTCTACAGGGGACGCTGGCTCAGAGCGGGCCGGCTCTCTTAAACGTGCTGCGACAGCGCGACGAGGTGTACGAGCAACTGGAAACGCTCTTCGTGTATACTGCTATGCGCCGGGATGAGGATACGACCAACAGCAAGTACCAGGGGATGTATGATCGCGCCATGCAATTGTATGTGCGTATTTCGACAGCTTTTTCGTTTCTCGATCCAGAAATCCTGGCCCTGCCACAGGCCACGCTCGATAGTTTTGTGCAGCAGGCGGCGGGCTTGCAGGAGTACAGGCATGAGCTAGACGATATGAGCCGCAAACGTCCTCATGTGCGTTCCGCCGAGGTTGAAGCGGTGCTGGCCGCGACGGGCGAGATGTCCGAAGGGCCGGATTCCATCTTTTCCATGATCGATAACGCTGATCTGCGCCTGCCGCTCATTAAAGATGAAGCGGGGGATGAAGTGCAGCTCACCAAAGGCAATTACCTGACATATATTCGCAGCACGGATCGACGTGTGCGTAAGGAAGCCTTTGATGGGATGCACAGTGCATTCCTCAAGCAGCGCAATACGATTGCCGCGACGCTCTCGGCCAAAGTCAAAGCCGACATCTTTCATACGCGCCAGCGTAACTATGCCACTTGCCGCGAACTGGCCCTGGCGCAATATAATATTCCGGTCAGCGTCTATGACAACCTGGTCAATACGGTCAGCGAGCATATTCCGGTACTCAATCGTTATATGGAGTTGCGCAAGCGCCTGCTGGGCCTTGAAGATTTGCACATGCACGACCTGTACGTGCCTATCGTGAAGGATACGGACGACGAGATCAGCTACCAGCAAGCCTGCGACATGGTAGTAACGGGCCTGGCTCCCCTGGGTCAGAACTACATCGACATTCTGAAGACGGCTTTTCAGCAGCGTTGGATTGATGTGTATGAGACGCCGGGCAAGCGCGGTGGCGCGTATAGCGGTGGTGGCTATGCCACTCGCCCGTTTATTCTGCTCAATTTCCAGAATAAGCGCGACAGCATGTACGCGCTGGCGCACGAGCTTGGTCACTCGATGCACTCGTTTTTCTCGCGCAGCCACCAGCCATTTCACTACGGCGACTATAGCATCTTTGTTGCTGAGGTGGCTTCGACCCTCAACGAAAACCTGCTCACGGACTACCTGTTGCGCGCTACTGATGATCCAGCCGTGCGTCTGGCTATTCTAAATCATGCGCTCGAAGACATTCGCGGCACGCTTTACCGCCAGACCATGTTTGCCGAGTTTGAGCAGCTTGTGCATAGCCATGCTGAAGAGGGCGAGGCGCTGACAGCGGATAGCCTGAGCGAGCTGTACCACGATCTCAACCAGAAATACTACGGTGGTGTTGCAAAGGTTGATGAACTGATCGACATTGAATGGGCGCGCATCCCCCATTTCTACAGCAGCTTCTATGTCTACCAGTACGCGACGGGCATTTCCGCTTCCATCGCCCTGTCACAGCAGATTCTGCGCGAAGGCCAGCCAGCCGTTGATCGCTATCTGAAGTTCCTCTCGTCCGGCTCCTCAGATTACAGCATCGAACTGCTGAAAAAGGCCGGTGTCGATATGGCCTCGCCCGAACCCGTGCGCCAGGCGTGCCAGCAATTCGCGTCATACCTGAAGCAGATGGAGGAGTTGCTTGGAGCATAATCAACACGGCTACAACCAGCGGCTGATCGAGGAGTTCCGCGCTGATCGCAGCAACAATGGCGAGGCGTTTAAGGGCAGACCTTTGCTCTTGCTCACAACCACCGGTGCCAGAAGCGGCCAGCGTCGTACAACACCCATGATGTACGTGTTCGACGGCGACCGCTTGCTCGTAATCGCCTCCAATGCTGGCGCGCCGAAACACCCGGCCTGGTATCGCAATCTGGTAGCTCACCCGCAAGTCACCGTCGAGGTCGGCAAAGAGACCTACGAAGCCACCGCCATCGTAACTGAAGGCGCGGAACGGCAGCAATTATGGACCAGAATAGTGGAGCAATATCCCTTTTTCGCCGATCACCAGGCGAAAATAACGCGCCAGATTCCAGTGATCGCGCTGGAACGTGGGTAACGTATGGGCGGGGGCGTCCTCGTCCTGTAGGGACAAGGGGCGGATGCGGGGACGGGTGGGGGCCTTGTGCTTGTCCTCGTGCGGGTACGTCATCCGGCGTGGCATCACGAAATCCTGACGAATCGTGCCGCAACGAGGACAAGC
>DASTKD010000095.1:0-20115 GCA_035716135.1 Ktedonobacteraceae bacterium | reverse complement strand
GTCTGTCATTCTGAGCGCAGCGAAGAATCTCGCTCGCCATCCAGAGAGAGACTGTGTGAAATGCGCTCCTGTGCGGTCAAAATGAGAACATAGAAGTGGCTTTACAGGCCGAAGGAACCTTCTTTTCGCACAGTCTCAGATTCTTCGCTGCGCTCAGAATGACAGACCACTACCGATCTCGGTCATTAATCTTCATTAGAAGAATCCCTCAAAATATAAAAGGAGATACTATCTATGCGTATTGGCGTGAATCTTGGGCCGACGGAGGATTGGCCTGCTATGCTTGCCGCCGCTCAATTTGCTGAGGCAAACGGGTTTGATACTCTGGGTTTTCTCGATCACTATCATGCTCCTAAACTGGAATGGTCGTACCTGTGCGGCTGGTCGCTCTATGGCGCGCTGGCGATGCTTACCACGCGCATCCACCTGGTGCCGATGGTGATTGACCGCATGAATTACCTGCCCGGCGTACTTGCTAAAGAGACTTCGACATTATCATTCTTGAGTAATGGGCGCTTTGAACTGGGCATTGGCGCGGGTGACTTTTTTGAGGAAGCAGCAGCATGGGGACTTAGCGTTCCCGATGCTGCTACACGTATTACGGGACTGAAGGAAACGATCATGGTTCTGCGCCGCATCTGGGCGGGCGAATTTGTCAATTTCGAGGGTGAACAAATTCATCTCACTGATGCAGCCTGCACACCAGCGCCCACAGTGCCACCGCGCATAGTGGTAGGCGTCGGCAGCTCACGGCGGCTCATCCGCAGCGCCGTTGAGTACGCGGATGAGATCAACGTTTATGCCTCAGACGAACTCGTCCGTTTCGCGCGCCAGGAAATCGAGGCATCCGGGCGAGCCATAGCGTTGTCTGTATTCGTCTGGGAATGGCCCGAAGATATTACTGCATCGCTGGCGACATGGGAGCAACTGGGCGCGGAACGCACCTTTCTCACCTTCTGGCATCCTTTCAAGGGCATTGAGCGCGCGATAAAGTTCTTATCCTGATTGCTCTCCTTTTTCTACAAAGGAGCCACTCATCCAACACGCCAGATTTGCGCCCCAATCTGTGAAAGGCCGATCAAAGGCAACATTCCGCCAGAAACTGCGCTCTCGGCTCCTGTAAATAGCTCATGGAGATGTATACCATCGGGCAAAGCGGCGGAGCGCACCGGAAGCGCGGCCAGCGCGTCACCTGCGCGACGTGCTACAATGAGCAGGCGTTCCTCCGGGGCTTCGCGCAGGAAGGCCAGCGTATTACCCTCGGCATAGAGTACCTGGAAACCACCACGACTCAGGGCAGGTGAACTTCTGCGTAAGTGGATCAGTAACTTATAGTGCGCGAGCAATTCAGTATTCCATGCCGTCTCGTCCCAGATCATGCAACGGCGGTTATCGGGATCGTCGCCTCCCACCATGCCAATTTCGTCGCCATAGTAAATACATGGCACACCGGGATAGGTGAAAAGCAAAGTAACGGCCAGGCGCATACGCACTCTATCTCCATCCAGATGGGTCAGGATGCGCGGCGTATCGTGGCTGTCCAGCAGATTGAACTGTTGGATGGCAACCTGCCAGGGAACCACTGCCAGAAACGTTTGCCACTGGGCCGCCACAGATTCAGTCGGAAGCGTTTGCTTATCAGGCCAGTTGCGCCGCCAGACTCCACCCATATTGAAGTCGGTCAGCCATTGCAAAACGGGAAACATGAAGCCCTGATAATTCATGATGGCATCCAGCTCGTCGCCCTGCAAATGGGCTGTCCCATCGTAGAAATGCTCGCCGATCAGATAGGCGTCGGGCTTTTCGGCTTTGACGGCGCGGCGCATCCCCCGCCCGACCTTATGCCCAAGTTGTATCTCATTCTGGCGACCCACCATATTCGCAACATCGATGCGCCAGCCATCAATGCGAAAAGGCGGCTTGAGCCAGTAACGCATGACCGCATCGGGCGCGGCATACATGTACTGGCGCAGCAAATCACTGCGATAATTCAATTTGGGCAAGTTATGCACGCCCATAAATTCTTCATACGTTTCGGGGTGCTGGTAGAAGGTATAAAAGTCCGCCGTCTCCGAGGCCGCATCGGCCTGCGCAGCAAGAAACCAGGCATTGCTCGATCCACTATGATTTGGCACGATGTCAAGCATCAGGCGCATACTGCGCGCATCAAGGGCTTCACGCAGAGCTATTAAGGCTTCTTCGCCGCCGAAATGCGGGTCAACCTGCTTGTAATTCACCACATCGTACTTGTGATTGGTGAGCGCAGTAAAAATGGGCGTGAGATACAGGGCTGTGACGCCCAGGTCTTGCAGGTAATCCAGCTTTTGCGTGATACCCTGGAGATCGCCGCCGAAAAACTCACACGCGCCCGTCTCAGAATGCGGGCGCGGGCGCTCGCCCCAGGCGCGCGCGATTACCGGCTGACCATGACAATCGTACTCGCCAATGCGCACGTTATTGGATGGGTCGCCATCGTAGAAGCGGTCGGGGAATATCTGGTAAAAGACGCTCTCCTGCACCCAGGCGGGATTCTGGTAGTTCGCCAGGATTTTGAAATCAACGGCGTCGGTCGGCGCGTGGCGCGTGATGCCTGCGGCAGAGACCCAGTAGCCGCCATCACTGGCATCTATAAAAAAACGATAGTTGGTGCGCGGCATGTGCAACTTCAGATCAACCTCCCACCAGCGCGCGACTTGCTCCGCTTGCGCCGGGCGCATCTCCTGTATGCGCTGCTCGCCATTGGGGATGGTGCGCAAAAATACATGCTTGATCGGCGCATCCACATCCGCGCGCAATCGTAGTGTGAGAACCGCACCGATGTGATATGCTTCGCCTACCACATAAAAGGGCGAGCCATCGTGGTGAACGCTTTTCGTCCAGTGATCGTTGGGCATACATCATCCCTCATTCATTTTCATACCACATATCATTTAACCTGCGGCCAGGGCGATCACCAGAATACCGGAAAAAATCAGGGCTGACCCGACCAGGCGAATCGCCCCCAACTCCTCATTGAGCAACTTCCAGCCGAGAAAGGCGGCGAAAACCACGCTCACCTCGCGTATGGCCCCCGCGTAACTGACGCGGATAATGGTGTACGATTTGAGAGCGAGCATATAAGCCAGCACAGTGAAGATGCCTACCAGCAGGATACGCAGCCAGTTCGCGCGCCATTCCGCGCCAATAGCGGCCTTGCCATAGCGCAACAATATAACAGGCGTAATCAGAGCGGCAGCGAACGCAATCACAATCACGGTATAGGGCAGTGGATTCACACGATGTACCGCTGCGCCATCAATAGTGCTATAGATGGAGATGCACAGCGCCACTCCGAGCGCCATGCCCAGCGCGTTCGTACTCAACTTCGCAGCCTTACGCAGCGACCACCACACTTTGCCGCCCACAACCACCAGGCCAAGTACCAGCAAAGAAATACCAATCACCCCCACAAGTGTCGGGCGCTCACCCAGGAAAAGAGCAGCCCACACAGCCAGCAACGCGGGCGCGGTGCCGCGAGCCATCGGATAAACCAGCGAGAAATCGCCATTCTGGTAAGCGCGTATCAAGACGATGTAGTAAATGGATTCCATGATAGCGCTGCTCAGGATAAACGGCCACACGCTCAGGACATTAATGGGGTTGAGCAGCACAAGCGGTACATAAATCAGCACGCCGGTCAGCAAAGCCAGCCAGATCATCACCTGTTTCTCTCTGGCGCGTTTCACAAACAGGTTCCATGTAGCGTGCAGCACCGCCGCGATTAGCAATAAACCAATGGCGAGTAATGGCATAGCCCGAACTTTCTTTGAATTGCCTGCTCATGGAATGTAGTTCCATTGTATCTCAGGACTCATCCTGTACGCTATGTGCCAGAGGGTTATGGTTGAGGTGAAATTGAGTACAACGATGATGCCTTCGTCCTTTGTCCGGGTTTGCCATTGTGTTGGAAAAGCGCTATCGATACGCCAATCAACGCGGCATCGCTGCCCAGGTGAGCCAGCGCAATCCTGACGGGGCGATCGGTGATGGTTGCGACATGCATGGTCAATGTACTCTGGATACTGGCAAACAAGACTTCGTTGGCGCTTAGCACACTGCCGCCTAAAATAAGCGCGTCTGGCTGGTAAAGGCCAATGTAACGCGCAACCGCCGCGCCTAAATAGCGTCCAATCTCCTCGTAAATGCGCAGGGCTACCACATCTCCCCGCATCGCTTCTTCCGCCAGTATATGCGCGTTAAATGCTCCACGCGCGATAAGGCTGCTTACCGAGCCGTTCTCCTCCGCGCGCTGGAAACTGCGCTGCGCTAATTTTTGTATGGCTTCCAGTGAGATCAGCGAATTGATGCAGCCGCGCCTGCCACAGCTACAGCGCGGCCCGTTGCTGGCAATGGGCAAATGCGCCACGTGTCCAAGCCCCGCCTGCGCGGACTGCTCTACCTTTCCGTGATCGGCGAAAGCCGCGCCAGCTACGGCGTTGAGCGTCAAATAGAGCAGGCGCTGATAGCCTTTACCCGTGCCTAAGTGGTACTCGCCCAGCAGCGCCGCATCCACATCGACCCTCAATTGAACAGGTAGACCATATTGCGCTTCGAGCAAATCGCACAGGGGAAGATCATTGAGCGAGGGCAAGATGGGGATGACGCGCAGGCGGCGACCCGTCGCGTCCAGCGTCCCCGGAATGGAGAAACCGAGGCCGCACACATGCCAACCCTTTGCCTCAGCCTGAGCCAGCAGGTCATCAATGGCCCGCAAAAATGGCTCCAGCGAGGCAGCAGTTGGACGCCCCCTCAGCGTCCTGGCATAGCAACGGTGGCGTATCACCCCCCACCGATCTATCAGAGCAGCGCTCGTTTGTACGCCAGCGATCTCAAGGACAATGGCTACATTGTGGTCCGGTGTTCTTTTCTGGCCTGGCACCTGTCACACTACATTCAAGTATAGATATAGAACATTCGTTCTATATCTAACAGACTTAAAGCAACAATTACAGGAACAATAACGACACCATATGCATTGAAAGTATACCGGGCAATGAGAACATTTGTCAAGAGCAGATGTTCAATGTACGGCATCTATAAGCTCAGCAGCTATCGAGCAAGTGACCCATTTCGACTCTTTTTTCGATACCTTTGCATCTATACCGTTGAAGAGGAATAGTGCATCATTCTCACTGGTAATCTTGTGTTGCCTGGCATGTCCTGGAAAGCATGGAGAGAATGTAGGAGTACATATGAAAGAACAACTAAAAAGAGCGCCCGCGGAGTCGAACGGTCGAAAAATAGGGGTCGTCATACGCGCCGCGCTTGCCATTGTGGCACTAACGGGGAGTATCGCCCTGGCTCTGACCTTGCTCGGTACGTTTTCAGCATTTGCCGCCGGAGTGAAGGAAACGCCGACGCAGGCCAATCCCTGGGGTGTCGCCCTCGATAAAGCCGGCCATATCTGGGTGGCGGAGCCTGGTTGTGATGCCGAACCCAATTGCTTGACCACCTTTCCATCCTATATTGGCGAATACACTCGCTCTAGCGAGGCGTTGGTCAAAAATTATCTTGAGCCGAGCGGGTATTCCAGCCCGGTTTTTCTAGCCATGGCGAAGAGTGGCGGCGTCTGGTTCACTGAACCGACGACCAACGCTATCGGCCAATTGATACCCGGCAGTACGCCGCATTGGCATCAATGGACAGTGCCGACCGCCAACGCCAACCCATACGACCTTCTTTTTGACAAGAATGGCAATCTCTGGTTCACCGAGTACACAGGCAATAAGATTGGATTTTTCAGTCCCGCCACGAAGAAGTTCGTTGAAACTACCATTCCTACTGCTATCAGCCACCCCTACGGCATAACTATGGATGTTGCTGGCAACATCTGGTTTGCTGAGAATAACGCGATGCAGATTGCCAGCTTCACTCCGACTACCACCGGGGCGGTAACGATCAAAGAGTACGCCGTTGCTCCTATGAACAATCCGCACCTGATAACTTCTGACGCTGCCGGAAACATCTGGTATAGTGAGGGATTTTCGGGTTATATCGGCGAGTACATACCACAAACAGGAGTGCATCAGAACATCAACGTCTCGGTGGGACTATGTCCCCCACCCACGCCAGGGGTGACACCTACCCCTTGTCCGAGTACGCATATCTCAGGTATAGCTGTGGATAGCAAAGGGCGCATCTGGTTCGACGACTCGCTCAGCGCGCGTGTTGGGAACTACAACCCGGCTACAGGCGTCACCAAAACATTGACGCTCATGAACACCAACGCGCACCCCTACAACGGACTGGCCGTGGATGCAGGCAATAACACCTGGTTTACAGAAGAATACGGCGGGCCGACCGGTTCATTAGGCGAAATACCGGCTGGTACTCTCTAAATCTGAAATAGCTATGGCAATCCTCATTCAGGCGTGGTACAGTAGACTAGTAGTACCACGCCTGATTACTACTAGTGAGGAGCAATAGAGCATGGCAGATAGAAGTAACCGGAATCCGCAGAGATCTCCTATTTTGGGGCAAAGTCACGCACGCTCGGATGTCGAGGGTGCCATGATCCAGCAGATGATCCGCGATGGGTCGAACTCTTCGCGCGAACTATATATCCCGGAGCAAGACCTGGCGCAAGAAGCTACCACCCATTTGAGTCCAGAGGCCGAGCAGGTGATCGCGGACAGCAAAGTGCGCGACATCTTGCAAATGTTTAACCGCGACTATCTTTATGGTCAGGGACGCTTCGATGAATACCAGGGCGGACTGCTGCTCAAATGGGGAGATGGCTATTCGCGCAAGCATATCTGGGTCAGTGTCGAAGACGGCAAGCTACTGTTCGAAACCAGCCATAACAAGCAGTGCGATAAGCCCTATTGCAATGGCACGCACCATGTCCTGTCACGAGAACAGTATACCAACCTGGACATCGTGAATGCGGAACTGGCCGAGCTATTCCGCCGGCCCGTCTATGAGTCACCGGACGATTAGAGAGAAGCTACGCTGTTGACAGCCATACTTGCTTTAGAAAAAGACCTCTTCTTTGCCGTGAAGATGCGTGACACGCTGCGTCATCACGACATGGAAGTCAAAACCGCGCGCACACTTTCAGCTTTTGAGCAGGGTTTGACCGCCGGGGGCGCGGAGAAACCCGCGCTGGTGATCGTCAACATCGCCACACCCGGCGTGGACTGGGAAGCCGCCATTCGCCAGGCGCGCGCGGCTGGCTACCCGGTGCTGGCTTTCGGTTCACACATGGATTTAGAGGCGCGCGCAAAGGCTCTCGCGGCAGGGGCGCAGCGTGTGGTAGCCAATTCCAAATTCACCAGCGACATGCCAGGATTGGTAAAGCGCATGATGCATGAACCTGGCGACGTTTCCATTGATGATGAAGATACCGTCGAATGACAGTGTCGTTGTGCTAAGTTGTGGGAAATTGGCACACACGATCTCGAATGAAAGGAAAGCAGCATGGGAACTTCTCTCAGCAAAACTCAACTCCTCACTGAATTGCGCAATGAACAGACGGCGTGGGAAGCCTTGCTCGACGAGATTGGGGAAGCTCATATGACGCAGCCAGAGGTCGCCGGTGGCTGGTCGATCAAGGATATCGTGGCTCACTTGACGGGCTGGCGCAGACGATCGGTTCGGCGCTTCCAGGCGCTTCTGCATCATGAACCAGACTTTTCACCGCCCTGGCCGCCAGAACTGCAAGACGACGATGAAATCAATGCCTGGATTTACGAGTCCAACCGAGACCGTCCTCTGGCAGATATTCTCAGCGATTCGCGGGAAGTCTTCCAGCAATTGGTAGATACCCTTGATGCCTTTTCTGAGGATGAACTCCAGGATCTGCGGCGCAGACTCGGGCTGGAAGAAGAGCAGATCAGCGGCAGCACGTTTTTCGATCATTTCCACGAGGAACACGAGCCAGATATGCGCGCCTGGCTGGATAAGGTAAAAAAAGAACGGTAACTCATCATCCTCTCAAGCCAGAGAGTATGTCCTTTTAATGGACGACAGCGTTCCACTTTAAACGGTAGACCCAGGGTATCGCCAGCAGGCTCTGGCCGGGCGCGGGTTTCTGAAAGCGCATGTTTTGCGGGCGATAGGTCCAACGGTAGTGAAGAAAATCTTTATGAGAGTGGAAAGAGGGATGCGGAAGATACCGCGTATGTTGATAACGTGGACGATAAGCAAATCGGCTACTCATTCATGCTCCTTTTTCGTCAAACAACAGACAAGACAAAGAGGTCTTCCATTAAT
This sequence comes from Ktedonobacteraceae bacterium, assembly GCA_035716135.1. GTDB lineage: Bacteria > Chloroflexota > Ktedonobacteria > Ktedonobacterales > Ktedonobacteraceae > CF-113. Next base: position 11,862 of record DASTKD010000095.1, on the reverse strand, counting down.
ATTACGTATGAAAGACCTCTTTGTTCTCAAAAAAGCATGTGCCTTTTCGTTACTTATGCAACGATGTGACGATCAAGCAATGCAGTTGGTGGCCTCTAGTGGCCGCAGCCACAGCCACGCGCTTCACCGCCGCCATCGGACGTTTTGAAGGAATGCCCGCAACCGCAGCTTGAAACAGCGTTGGGATTATTGACGGTAAAGCCCGCACCCATCAGACTATCAACATAGTCAACTTCGCTGCCGGTAATATACCCCACGCTCATCTCGTCAACCAGCACTTTGAAGCCCTCTTGCATGATAACGGTATCGCCATCCTGCTCCTCATCGAGGGTCATGCCATACTGGAGGCCGGAGCAACCGCCGCCCGCGACGAAGATACGCAGGCCCAGGCCGGGATCGTTTTCCTGGGTAAGCAATTCCTGCACCTTACCGGCTGCGGCAGTCGTCATGCTCATGATGCTTGTCTCAACGCCTGTCTGCTCAATCATATGTTTTGCCTCTTTCAAGAGGGTTGAATTATCAGCCCCCGGTTGAATATTCAGATATTGCTCTTTATCTGGGACGCTTTCACGTTTCCACTTGCCAGTATTATAAGCTATACAAAGTGAAGCGTCAAGACCAGAAGCGCCGGATCAATTATCATATCGTAGATCGGCCTCGACCAACATTTCGGTATGTTCCTCCTGTTTCGGCTGCGGGCCTGGTCGCTCATATTCCTGACTTCCCAGATGTCCAATAATGAAGGTCATCAACGTAGTAATCATGATGACTAAAATAGTATCGATCCGAAATAAGAGTAGCAGAACGGCACTTAAAGCTAGCGAAGCTGCCAGGGCAATCAGGACGGTTATCATAAATTGCCGGGATGTTCGATAGACTTCCGCGCTTTTTACAACCAGAACATACCCGAAAGTAACGATAACAATCACGCCCCAAACGACGGGCAGATACGAAAGTTCTCTTGCCAAAGCTGTTCTCCCCTCTGACTCGCTATCTGGATTGCTCGCAATTTTTACCGGCGTATACTCCAAATAACGCGGCATAGGAGGAATAAATTGCTGGGGCATACATGTACCCTCTCAAGAGAATGCATCATATCCCAAAGCGTTGCTGTACGCGAATGACGTTCGTCAGCAATTCCGGCACATCAGGACTTGACCCGTAAAGTTTATCGGTGCGCCGCTCTCGCCCGGCAGCGATGCGCGTGATAGCCTGAGACGCGGACCAGTTCTGAGCCAGGAGATGAGCGCCGAGCGCGCTGATGATGGCGGTCGAAAAAGATGTGCCGCGCCAGTCTGCCCAGCCGGATAGATTTTGCTCGCCATTGGGAAAAGTGGGCGAGACGAAGAGACCACGCACAGCATCGGGCAAGCCGTTGGCATCCGTTGTGCCATAAATATCACCGCCAAAGGTGGCAATGCCTGCATCCGAAGCTGGCAGACAGGCGACATTGGCAAAGTGCGCGGCGGCGTAGCGACTGTTGACCGACGTGACGCTCAACACCGTCTCGTAACGGGCAGGCGCGCGCGGCGCGCGCAGCTTCTGACCCTGCTTTCTGGCGGCCAGAGAATCGTTGCCAGCCGCCGCCACAATCAAGATGCCCTGCGCGTGCAGGCTCTCGAAAAGCAAGCGCAGGCCCTCTTCGATGTGCGCCAGCACGCGCACCGCGCTCGCTAACTGCGTACTCGGCCACTGCCGGTTATCAAACCAGACATAGGGCAGGCGGCGCACATCGGGCATGACACACAGGCTCAGGTTGACGACGAGGCGGCGAATCGAGCCGGAGATCACATCCTGCTCAAGATCGGTCAGGGCGGCAAAGAGATTATATATATCGCCCGCGCCAAAGTCGTTGAGGATACGGATGAGGCGAATACGAGCGCGCGGAGCAATATCGCGTATCAGGCCAGACACAAATACGCCATGATCGGGCATAAAATAATAGCGCGGCTCTCCATAGAAATCTTGTCCCGTGCAGGAGTCACTAATTATAGGATAGCTGTCGTATTCAATTTCAAATGAGCCGCTTTCATTGCGTAGATCAGCTACAAGCTGCTGTAACAACCAGTTCCGTTTCAATTCGGGGCGCGTGATGGCGGCGCGGATGCGTTCGGGATGATGCGCGGTATCCAGCACGGCCACAACCACATCTTCCGCTCCATTGGGATGGAGTGGCAATCCGGCATCGGCAGAGCTTATACGCCAGCCGGGAAGACCGTCGGTGGATGCTGGCACATCAAGTTCAGGCGCGGGTACCGGCGGCATGGCCGGCCCGCCGCTACTATAGTGCAAAGGAGCGGCTGAGACCAACCAGTTTGGCATGGCAGAGACGATATGTAAGCCGGCCTGCGCCAGTTGTTCCAGATTGCTCTGGATATAGGACAGCGCCATAGGCGTCGCATCATACGTTGCTGGACTCGCCTGGAGCGCGTGAAAAAAAATGGCGATTAATGGCTGCTGGCGATGCTGACCAAATATGAATGAGCGGCGCTTCGTCACCCCCGGCAACACATCCTGCCAGCGTCCGGCGGTGCCATAAGCTTCCAATGTGATGCCATAACCAATCAATAGCGCGTTAAGCTGGGCGCGTATCTGTTCGATCAGAATTTCCTGCGTTTCTGCCGCCGGATGCCGTTGCAAGCGTACCACTACTACCATTTCGCCGGGTATCCAGTAAAATAAACCGTTGGGCGTTCCCATCAACTCTATGGAATTACGAGCCATGCACGTATTCCCCCTGTCCCAGGATGTTTTTTTGAGTTGCGAGGTGTTGCGCTAACCCTTGCGGGCGCACAACAGGCTGAAGCGTCTTCTATTTGCTATCATGGATTATACAGGAAGCGACGGCAAGTAGCAAACTACGTGTTGAAGCATGGCGACCGCAAGGGTCGCCACTACTATATGCGAAAACGGGTAGAAGACGTAGTATAGTAGTGGTGACCCTTGCGGTCGCCATGATCAATAGCGCACAATGATGTAAAGTTAGTAATAAACAGAGAGGAACATCCTATGTCGCTCGATTCTATCACTCAATCGCTCATTGAACTTGTGGGCATTCCCAGCACATCGGGACACGAAGAATATGTTCGCACCTATCTTGAGCGGCGTCTCTCAAGTCTCGGCATAGCTACTCAGGTTGACGCGGCAGGCAATCTGATCGCTTCGCTCCCCGGCGAGGGCAAGCCGCTCATGCTGAACGCGCACATGGACCGCGTGCCGCCGGGACGCGGACACCAGCCAGTGATACGCGGCGGCATCATGTATAGCGACGGCAGCACTAACCTGGGCGCGGACGACGCGGCTGGCATCGCCATCGTCCTGGATATACTGACGCAGATTGTCACACGCGCGCAGCCACACCCGCCCATTGTAGCCGTCTTCACCGTGCAGGAAGAAGTCGGGCTGGTTGGCGCAAGCGCGTTCGACCCGTCTTCCTTTCTGGCGACCGCCTGGGGAGGTCTTGATGGCATTGTCTTTGATAACGCCTTCGAGCCGGGCGCGGTTGTATCGCGGGGCGCGACCTACATAGCCTTTGACGTGGAGATTCGAGGACAAACCGGGCATCCGGGCAAAGACCTGTCGGAGACGGTCAACGTCATCGACATCTTTAGAGACGCGCGTTACCCACACGGCTCGCTGGCCGACGATCAAACGCGCATACTCGTCAGCCGCATCGACGCGGGCAGCGCGCGCAACGCCATCCCCGCTATCGCGCACATCGAAGGCGAATTGCGCAGCTTCGAGTCGCCAGAGATACGCCAGCGTTACCAGCAAGCCATTTCCAGCGCGTTCGAGCAGGCGGCGCAGCAACACGGCGGCAGCGCGACCGTCACCTTCGACCCGCACTGCACCAGCTATAACGTAGACGTAGACGAACCCCTGCTCGCTCTGTATCGTGAAGCGCTGGCGGGGCGCGGCGAGAGCCTGTACATGCATCCAACGTTCATCGGCAGCGATACCAGCGCGTTTCGACCGCGCATCAAAACCTTCACGATCTCAACCGGCGTAGTAAACGAACACTCAGCGCAAGAATACGTCGCCCTCGCGCCACTGGAACAGATTGCGCAAGATAGTTTATGGGTGATCGACAGGTGGAGATAACATTGACAAACTAGCATCTATATCGGTAGAATTAGACATAACCAGCAGAGAGCTGGTCAGCGCTGATCCACTAACTCGTTGCCCGGTGCAAAAGGTATTTGTTCATCTATGACCGAACAACCCAATAATTTATCTGAAGCGATGCCAGACTCGCCAGCGGTATATGTGGATAAGCTCAGTTTCCGCTACCGTTCTCTTAGTGATGATACTCAGACAAAACCCACTTCTAACCTGAACGGAGCAGAACCACTTTCGCAACCACGCGCCATCGAAGATATTTCTTTCTCGCTGCCCGCAGGCAAGCTGATGTTGATTGCCGGGCCGAGCGGCTGCGGCAAAAGCACGCTGCTCAAGTGCCTGAACGGACTCATCCCTAACAGCTATAAAGGCTCGCTAAGTGGCGAGATACAATTGAATGGTCGCTCGATCAAAGGCTTATCGCTGCGTGACCTTGCGCTTACCGTAGGAACGATGCTGCAAGACCCCGATAAACAAATTATCGGCAGCACGGTCGAGCAAGAAGTGGCCTTTGGCATGGAGAACCTGGCGGTGCCGCGCAAAGAGATGCGCCAGCGTATCGCGGAGGTGCTGCAACAATTGCATCTCGAACATTACCAGCACCAGTCCACTTTCGCGCTTTCTGGTGGTCAAAGACAGCAGGTAGCGGCGGCGGGCCTACTGGTAATGCAGCCCTCGATTTTCCTTTTCGATGAACCGTTCGCCAACCTCGACTCGCGGGCAGTAGATGAACTGGAAGAACTTATCGCGCGCTTACTGGCAAAGGGCAGCACGGTGCTGATTGTCGAGCATCGCGTCGAGGAAGCCTTACGCCTCCAACCCGATAAAGTGCTGCTGATGCGCGACGGGCGGCAGGTATTCTTTGGCGATGCGCAACAATTCCTGGAGATTGCCGACCCAACCCAGGTAAAGCTGCCCATCGAATCGACCTTGCGCTTGTTCAGCGATCCCATGCAGGCGCGCGAAGCCTTACTCCGTCCCATTATGACAAAGCAGAAAGATGAGAGAGCTTCGCCTGAGCCGCTATTAACCTTTGACGATGTTCATTACCGCTATAGCCCACATTCAGAAGAGGTTTTGCATGGTATCACATGCCAGATACGGGCGGGAGAGACAATCGCTCTGCTGGGACCTAACGGCTCAGGGAAAAGCACGTTAGTCAAGCAGGCGCTTGGTTTGCTTCGCCCAACGAGCGGGACGGTGTGTATATCCGGTGAGAATACGCGCAATCTAAGCGTGGCGCAACTGGCCGCGCGTATCGGCTACGTGTTCCAGAGTCCCGGCGCAATGCTATTCGCGCCAACAGTGCATAAAGAACTGAGCTTTGGGCCAGAAAACCTGCGTTTTCCGCCCGATAAAATCGCGGCCAGCATAGATCAGGCCGAAAATGCCCTGAACATTGCCCAGTTTGATAAACGCTCGCCTTTCTCGCTCAGCTTTGGACAGCAGAAGCGCGTCGCCATCGCTTCCGTACTTTCCATGCAAGGCAAAATCTTGCTGCTTGACGAGCCAACGGCGGGACAGGATTACCGCTCCTACATCTCATTTATGGAATACTTGCGCAGTTTGCCTGAACTGGATGTGCTGCTGATTATCACGCATGACATCGATCTCGCGCTGCGTTTCACACAACGAGTCCTACTTTTGAAAGAAGGCAGGCTGGTAGGCGATGGTCTCCCACTACAGGTGCTGGCTGATCCAACCCTGTTGGAGGATTGCAACCTGCGTCCTACCTCGCTGTTGCGCTATTTGCTGACCGAAAAAAACGCGGTTGCCTGAACAGCAACCAGAATGGAGGTGTTTATCGTTCAGAACTCATACACACGCTCTTTACCCTCTTAGGTCTATTGACTCACAGAACGGAAAGGATCTCACTCATGGCAATTTCAGAAAGGCGCGAAGAACGTAGCCGCCCAAATATCTGGGGCATCGGTGTACGCGAGGTTGTACTGATGGCGCTTGGCGCGGCGCTGTATGCAGGCCTTAGCTACGTGACCAACGCGCTCCAGTTGCCGGGCGCAAGCAACGTTTCGCTTCGTCCAGGTATCGTCATTCCATTATTCTTCGGGGCCGTCTTCGGCCCCATTGTAGGGGCTTTCACCGGCGGCATCGGCAACCTCATCAACGACCTGCTCACCGGCACGGTCTACTGGAACTGGGATGTCGGCAACGCCATCATTGGCCTCGTCGCTGGTCTGGCGATGTACAACACGCTGGGACGCTACAACTCGACTGTAAAGATCATCGTGGCAGAGTTTTATAGTGTGATTGGCATTCTGATTGGCCTGGGCTTTGCCGCTTATAGCGACATCTGGGTCTCTAAGCTCACTTTCGCCAGTGCTACCACCACCGAATTCATCCCGGCCTCGTTGCCTGACATTGTGCTTGGCTTGATCCTGCTGCCTATCCTGCTGATCGCTTATAACGCAGCGGTCGGGCGTACAGGGCGAGGGTAACTGAAAAGTGAGACATGGTGGGGATTGTTGATAATCCTCACCATGTTTTTCATCGAGACAAGGGACGTATATGCTCATCAATTTCGTCTATATTAAACGCGATACGCCTATCCACCGGCTTGACCCGCGCGTGAAATTCGCGCTGCTCTTCGCCTACAGCTTATCGGCAGCGCAGACTTCAAATTTCTGGTTTATCCTGGCAGGCTTCATCGGCGCGATCTATTATTACCGCTCAGCCCGCCTCAAATGGTCAGAAACGAAGCGCGCCTGGTATTTTATTATTTTCATCACCTTCATCCTGGTCTTCGTGAACTTCTTTATCTCAGGGGGAGCCATTGTGCAGGGAGTGGATTTGAGCCACCCCCATCACCTCTTTGATCTCCCATTTGTTCATTTTACGCGCACGTTCCCCTTTCTCGGCCCCACAAAATTCCCGTTTACCGTCGAAAGCGCGACGTTTATCATGACGCAGACCATGCGCAACTTCAGTATCGCCTTCCTGGCGGTTCCTATTCCCTTCACTACCAACCCTGACAAATTCGGTATCGCCTTCAAAGGTATGGGCATCTCCGACAAAATTTCCTATGCCATCGACCTCTCGCTGCGCTTCTTGCCCACGACTGTGCGCGATTTCGTAACAACGCTCGATGCGCAGCGCGCGCGCGGCTTCGAGATCGATAAGCTGCGCGGAGGGATATTCGGAAAAGTCGCGCGCCTGGCTCCCATGATCGTACCCGTCGTCATCGGCTCGGTAGTGGGCGCGGAGGATATTATCAGCGCGATGGAACTGCGCTGCTTTGGCGTCGGCAAGCGCACCTGGCTGGTTGAATTGCAGGCGCGCCGCATAGACCGGCTCCTCATTACGCTTGCCATCACCGGATTCGCCATCGTCACCTTGCTAAATATCCTGGGCTTCATTTTTACAAAAGGACCATTGCACTTTTTACATACGCAGGGTATCCCCGCGTTCCTGGCTCCATAGCGTCGATTCGATTCTTCTCGATTCTTCCCGGCGTTGATGATATGAGAGAGCAGGTTCTTCTCATCCGTTATGGTATATTCATCGTAGCATTGATGAGGGTATATTCACGTAGTTTATGGCTATAGGAAAGCTAGATGATCCAGCAAGTGAGCAGAAATTAATGCCAGCCAACTACCCAAAATCGAGCGGGACGCCGCGCCCACCGCAACAGAGTAAAGCGCCACTTCCTTATGACAGGAAGGCCAGCGTCTGGTATGTTGGGCCGCGCCAGGTCATCGCTGCTATTGTGGGCGTACTGCTCTACGGTCTGCTTAGCCACATCAATCTCATCGTTATCATGCCGATGGGCGCGCTGGATGTCTTCCTGCCCGGGCTGCTGATCCCCCTGTTTTTCGGAGTGGTTTTCGGCCCCTGGGTCGGGCTGGTCGTTGGCGGCTTTGGCTTTCTGCTGGGCGATTATGTAGCCAATTTGTGGCTGCATGATCTTAGCTGGACCAATGGCTATCTCTATTATGGCAGCGCGCTGACAAACTTCCGCGACCTGGTCGGCTGGAACACTATCGCTGGCTACCTTGTCATTGCCATGATCGGCCTTGTCGCTGGCCTGACGCGCTCAACTATCCGGCGCTATAACACTGCGCAGGCACTCGCTACCGTCGGTTTGATCTGCGCGGCTGGCGTCACCGCTGGTATAGCCATCGTCGTCTACAGCGCAATCTGGCTTTACGGCTCGCCGTTTTACACCTTCAGAGAAGCCACTTCTGCTTTTTTCAATACGTCGCTGCCGAATTTACTGGTCGCGCTGGTGTTGTTACCTTTGTTGCTCTGGATATATGATAAGATTGTGCAGGGCAATATGTAGGGCATAAAATCGCCTCTTTACGTGTTACCATTATCAGAACATATCTCGATGAGGAAGAAGTGAGGAACAATTAATCATGGCAAAACTCTATGACATTGTCATCATTGGCTCAGGACCTTCCGGGTATACGGCGGCCATCTACGCGGGGCGCGCTAATCTCTCTGTACTGATGCTTCAGGGGTACCAGGTAGGCGGGCAGTTGATGCTGACCAGCGACGTGGAGAACTATCCAGGTTTTGAAGAGGGCATTCTTGGCCCCGAAATGATGGAGAAATTTGAAGCGCAGGCGCGACGTTTTGGCACGGAGATGCTGCAAGAAGATGTCACAGCCGTCAATTTCAGCAAACGCCCGTTTACCATTACCACCGACTCAGGAGATTACCAGGCACGCGCGGTGATTATATCGACGGGGGCCAGCGCGCAGTGGCTGGGACTGCCGAGCGAGCAGAGCTTGCAGGGACGAGGCGTGAGCGCCTGCGCCACCTGTGATGGATTCTTCTTCAAGAATAAAGACGTGGCGGTCGTTGGCGGTGGCGATACCGCAATGGAAGAGGCCACCTTCCTGACGAAATATGCCAGTCATGTCACCGTAATCCATCGCCGCGACACGCTGCGCGCCAGCAAGATCATGCAGGACCGCGCTTTCAAGAACCCCAAAATCAGCTTCATCTGGGATACAGAGGTGGCGGAAGTACTGGGCGAGAAAAATGTAACGGGACTGAGCCTGCGCAACCTGAAAACAGGCGCAAAGAGCGAACTGCCCGTGCAAGGCTTCTTCCTGGCAATCGGCCATAAGCCCAATACCGACCTGTTCAAGGGGCTTGTCGATATGGACAAGGCGGGCTATATCGTTCCGGTTGAATATACTATGACCAACATTCCCGGCGTCTTCGCGGCGGGCGATGTCACCGACCATCGCTATCGCCAGGCAGTGACGGCGGCAGGCGACGGTTGCCGCGCCGCCATCGACGCCGAGCGCTGGCTGGAAAACCTGGGCGAGGTCGAAATCCAGCCCGACGAATCCAATGCCATCGAAGTAAGATAAAGCAAGAGGAATAGCAAAAAGGCGACCGCACTGGTCGCCTTTTTGCTATTCCTCTTTACTGCAATGAAACTCGATCAAACTGCAAAGCGTGCCATAAGGGTATATGGAGAAAGTATATCGAGGGAGATTCTTATGGCAGATACTCAGAACACACCAACATATTTACAGGTGACGCCAGAAAATGTGGCATCCTTAGCACACAAGCTGGAGCAATTCAGCCAGTCACTCAATCCAGCCAAGCGAGAACTACTGATGGAGCGCATCAAGCGTAGTATGCCCCTCTCAGATCTTGAGGCAACGACCCCACTCTCAGCCACCCCCGCCGTGTTCGCTGGCTGGCTCAACTCAATTGTTTCCGACGTTTCGCGCTGGTACCCGCAATAAGCTCGTTCGGATAGACCTTCAATACATCACAGTGCCGGCAGACACATTCAGGTCTTCGCCCGTAATGGAGGCTGCGCTATCGGAGGCCAGAAAGAGGACGGCTTCCGCTATATTTTGAGGCGGCACCATGCGCCCAAGCGGAGAATTACCGGTAAAGTGACGGCGCGATTCCTCCAGGCTGATACCCTCCACCCTCGCCTGTTCGCGGATGACGCGCTCGACGCGCTCGCCCTCCACTGCTCCTGGAGAGATCACATTGACGCGAATGCCGTAGGGTCCCGTTTCCCAGGCCAGCGTCCTCGCCAGGCCGACCAGGGCCAGTTTGCCGGCGGCATACGTTGCGCGTCCCACCAGGGGCCGTTTGCCGGTCATCGAGCTGATGAAGATAATACTACCCGCGCACCGTTCAATCATGGAGGGCAAAAAAGCGCGGCAACACAAATAGGGGCCGGTGACATTAACAGCGAAGGTCTCTTCCCACTCGGCAGGCGTCACCTCCCACAACATAGCAGTCGGGCCGGTAATACCAGCGTTGTTGACTAGTATATCAACATGGCCGAAGTGAGCCAGTGCTTGTTCCGCCAGCAATTGCACGCTTTCCTCGCGCCGAATATCCGTCGGCACGACCAGCACTCTCCGTCCCAAAGCTTCAATCTCCGCACCGGTTGCCTCTAACGCTTCACGCGAGCGAGATGCAAGCACAACATCAGCGCCCGCTCCAGCAAGTGTCAGGGCAATCATTCGCCCGATACCCCGCCCCCCTCCGGTGATAACGGCAACTTTATCTTTGAGCATAGGTGTCTCTTTCACATTACCTTCCAAAGTGCGTTAATATGGTCATTATAGCATGGCGCATCCGTATTTCTGTTGATGAAGTGCGCCAAAGAAGTGGTCTTCCTGGCCTGTCATTCTGTGCTTCCCTCTGTCATCCTGAGCGCAGCGAAGGATCTCAGCGCGGCGAGAGAGACCTTCGCTGCGCTCAGGATGACGGGGCCAGAGCCGTTTATTTAATGGGTCAATTGACCCATTGTATTCGCACCTCCTCCTCAGTATAATTAGGGCAAGCCTCACGACAGGCAACAGTTCTTATAGCTTACAGGTATCTCCAATGTTGCGATGAATGCAAGAGAGGGGTCAACACTGATGGACGTTTCCGAGAACCCAGGGATTGCCGTCAGCACTCCCGCAGCCACTACGCAGCGGCGCGTATCCATCTTCGAGCAAATCAACATCAATGTCTTCTGGATCGCTAACAACTTCCACTGGCAGGCGCTGCTTGCCATCGTCATCCCCAGTATGGTCGTCAAATTTCTGGGCGACGCCAACAAGGACATCAACCTGGCGCTGGTGGTCATCTGGGGAACGCTGGTCGCCTTCGCCGTCAACCCGCTGGTCGGCGCTATCTCCGACTATGCCACATTCCGCCTGGGACGGCGGCGTCCCTTTATGATTGTAGGAACCATCTTCAACGTGATCGCGCTGGTCTTATTCGCCTTCTCTCCCGGCTGGTTCACCTCAACCGAACTATTGATCGCCTTTGCCCTCATATTCTTGCTGCTCCAGTTCACCAATAACATCGCCAATTCGCCGTGGAGCGCGATTATCGCCGACAAAGTGCCGACGGAGCAACGCGGCATGACGGCTGGTTTCAACGGGCTGTTCCAGTTGCTCGGTACCATTCTCGGCTCGGTGATCGCCGGTATCATCGTCAACAAAAATGACGCGCTGCCCCTTTACAAGAATGAGATTGTAGAGATTTTCCTGCTCATTGCGGCGGTGCAGATTGTTTTCGTGGTCTACACCATCTTCACAGTCAAAGAGACGCCTCTTAGCAAACACGCGAAGTTTGAACTGGCACCGATCTTGAGGAAGTTCTTCTTCAAGCCCTCCACGTATCCCGATCTTTCCTGGGTGCTGCTGGCGCGCTTCCTGGTGATGATGGGCATCTGGGGCGTGTTCTACTTCCTGCAATACTACTTCGACGACGTGCTGGGCGGACCGGGAGTGAAGACCA
>DASTKD010000094.1:0-3023 GCA_035716135.1 Ktedonobacteraceae bacterium | reverse complement strand
TTGCGCGATTACCTGGATACCATGCACGCGGTTATGCACGAAGAAGACTTGCCCGCCCCGGTCGATTTCGCGCAAGATCGCCTCGCGGATCAGGTTTTCGTCGAATTCGCGGATGGCAGTGCGAATGGGCAGGCGTTCCTGTGGCGGCGTCTCGATGACGCTCATGTCGCGCACATTGACTAGCGACATATGCAGTGTGCGCGGAATGGGCGTGGCCGTCATGGTCAGCACGTCTACCTCGTTACGCAACTGTTTGAGCCGCTCCTTGTGCGTGACGCCAAAGCGTTGCTCCTCGTCCACTACCAGCAGGCCCAGGTTGAGGAAGACGACATCTTTGCCCAGCAAGCGATGCGTGCCGATCACAATATCAACTCTGCCCAGCGCCAGATCTTCCAATACCTGTTTCTGCTCTTTCTCTGAACGGAAGCGGCTCAGCAGCTCGACGCGCACCGGGTAGGGCTGGAGGCGTTCTTTGAAGGTGTTAAAGTGTTGCAGGGCCAGTACTGTTGTAGGTACGAGTACGGCCACCTGGCGCTGATCGAGTACCGCTTTGAAGGCGGCGCGCAGAGCCACCTCGGTTTTGCCGTAACCTACATCGCCACATACCAGCCTGTCCATTGGCCGGGGGCGTTCCATGTCAGCCTTTACTTCTTCAATCGCGCGTGCCTGGTCGGGCGTCTCCTCGTAGGCGAAGCCGCTTTCCAGTTCCTGTAGCCAGGGCTGTTCTGAATCGGGCGGATAAGCCGGGCGTTCAAGCGCCTCGCGCGCGCTGTACAGGCGCAGGAGATCGCGTGCGATCTCCTGCACGCTCTCTTTGACCTTCGTTTTGGCGCGTGTCCATTCGCTGTTTCCCAGCTTGCTGAGGGCGGGTACGGCATCGCCCATGCCCACGTAGCGCGTGACACGATCGAGCTGATCGGTAGGGATGTACAGCTTATCGGTGCCGGCATAGCGAATGAGCAGGTATTCACGCTCCACGCCCGTCGAATCCAGCTTCACCAGTCCCTCGAAACGCCCGATGCCGTATTCTTGATGCACCACGTAGTCACCCACATTGACCTCGGCCAGAAACGAGGCGGGCGTGACGATTTTGCGCTGCTGCGTCTTGTACTTGCGCGACCAGCCGAAAATCTCGGTATCGGTGAAGAGCGAGATCGCCAGGCTGCGCGAGTGCCAGCCCTCCGGCAGTTGCCCCTGAATCAGCGTCAGCGTGCCGCTTTCCGGCGCTTCGTTGATGTTGACGCCGGGACTGACGTGAATGGCGGCATTGCCCAGGATGGCCTCGTCGCCCAGCACTTCGGAGAGGCGACGCGCCTGCGCGCTGACAATCACTACTCGTTCGTGGTTGCTCAGCGCCTTGCTACAATCTTGCACAAAGGCGCGTAGCCGCCCGCCATACGAGTTCGCGCCGGTGAAGGAGGGCAGCAGATGTTCGGTTCCTCCCGAATGATAGGCGTCAAATTCGCCTTCGCTGGCCGAGAGGATGTCGGCGAAACGTAGCTGGCGCAACTGTGCAAGGCACGTCTCCAACTGGCCCCAGGTGATCTGCGCGGCGCGTAGTTGCGTCGGGTTCTCGTGGTCGTTCTCGAAGCGCGTCTTCATCTCTTCCGCCTGGGCATCCAGTTCCATGATGCGGTTCTGGATACTTTCGGGATTGTCCAGTACTAACAGCCCACTTCTGGGCAAGTAATCCAGCACGCTGGCCGAATCGTGCAGGTAGGAGATGTAAAAGGTGATGTCGTCGAACGAGCGCTTATGGCGCAGATCTTCCATATCGCGCTGCCAGCGTTCCTCCGCGTCGTGATGCAGCATGGCGGTATTCAATTGCGCGAGTACTTTGACCGCCTCTGGCCCTCGTAATGGCAGGGCTTCGCGCGCTGGTCCGATCACACAGGATGCGATGGGGTTGAGCGAACGCTGCGTCTGCGGGTCAAAGGTGCGCAGCGACTCGATCTCATCGCCGAAAAACTCGATACGCACCGGGCGTCGCAGCGTGGCGGGGAAAAGATCGACGATGCCGCCGCGATGGCTGAACTGGCCCGGTTCCTCCACCTCCGTAACGGGTTCGTAGCCCAGGTTATACAGGTGTTCGAGCATCAGGGTCAGGTCAACTTCCTGCCCCGGCTCCAGGTCATAGAGCGATGCCGCCAGTTCTCTCGGCGGTATGACAGGCTGGCTCAAGGCGCGCGCCGAACAGACGACAATCGTATTCGGTTGCTCCCCGTCAATCATACGCAACAGCGCGTTCATACGCTGCTGCGTTGTCTCATGGTCGCTCATCAGGCGTTCATAAGGCAGGGCGTCGCGGTCTGGCATATAGATGATGTCGTCCGCCGACTGCGCCATCGCTTTGAGGGTATCTACCACCTGTAAAGCCTGTGCTTCGTCGGCCACGACCAGCAATAGCGGCTCTTTCAATGCGGCGGCAAGCGCGGACACCACAAATGGACGCGCGGTTTCAGTAATGCCGGTCAGGGCTGGCAAGCCCTCCGCCTGTTGTATGTGTTGTACCAGCCGCCGGAACTCTGGCCGCTGTGATAAAAGTGCAAGTAATCCCTTGAGTATCACACTATCCTCCCAATGAGCATAGCAAATTGCCTCGCTCCGGGTGTATACCCACCTGGCGAGGTTCAATTCGCGCTGCCCTTTTGCCATTCAGCATATGCTATGTAATCATACCCTACCAGCCCTTTAACTGCAACGTTTTCACGCCATTGGGTTATTCTAGCGACAAAAACACAATCGCCGCGACGCCCAGCGCCATACCGATGAGCTTGTACGGGCTGGCCTTCTCGTGAAAAACGAACAGTCCCAATACCACCGCTACCACTCCATTAAGCGCCGAGAATATCACCGAACCCCGGCTCAACGTCCCACCGCTGCGTAAACTAATCAACCACGCGATATTGGCTAAAACGTAGCCACTGATAGACAATACGCCGAACACCAGCTTGCCCTTGATGGCGAATTGTTTGGCAAGCACATCGGCCACTATCTCAAACGCTACAAGAGCCAGAAGATAA
>DASTKD010000093.1:0-20232 GCA_035716135.1 Ktedonobacteraceae bacterium | reverse complement strand
TTCAATTCCTGGCAATCATTGGTACCCTCGTGGCGATACATTCGATCATTCAGGCGGTCACAGGGAAATTTTTATTTGCCACTACGCGCTATGATGCCTATTTTGCTTCTATCTCGAGCTATGAGCTGTCTACCTCAACTGTATATCGCGTCGGATCTTTTCTCATCAATCCTGATTCGAATGGTGGCTTTTTAGCCATCATGTTGTTCTTACCTTTATGCCTGTTTATAGAAAGTAAAACGCTGGGGTGGAAAATCTGTTACCTCACTCAAGCAGTTCTAATAGTTGTCGCATTATTACTCACGTACAGTACAGGTGGATGGCTGGCAGCAGGTGTGGGCGCGCTCGGCTTCATTATCTTTGCCTGTCCGCCACGCTACCGTCTTATAATACCGCTTATTATAATCATCATATGTATCGCTCTCGTATTTGTTTTCCCAGAACAGGTGAATCTGCAAGCACAACACGCATTTGCGCCGAATGAGGTCTCATTACGCACAGGAGCCTGGCAGACTGGCCTGAACGTCATATTTGCCAATCCATGGATCGGCGTCGGCCTGGGTCGCTATGTTTATTTTTCGCGCGCCGACCCATATCGGGTACTTGTACAGTATATTCCACTGGCTCACCCACATAATTCATACATCGAGATTGGCGCGTTAGGAGGAGTGCCGCTTATGCTGCTCTTTCTAACCCTGCTTTTATGCAGCTTCTGGCTCGCCCTGCTCAACTGGAAACGTGCTGATCGCCACACACGCATCTTGCTGGGTGGTGGGATGTCGCTGGTCATGGCATTGAGCGCGAATAGTATGGTGACGAATGAGTGGACCCTGATTCCTGTGTCTGCAATTGGCTGGCTCGTGCTGGGAATTATGTCTTCTCCCTTGTTGCTCAGGCACCGGGTCGGGAGCCTGAAAGATCAACCAGCGGCAGAGAACCCGGCGTCATCTTATATAGGAGAACGTGTTCATGCCTGAACCAGGTAAAAGCCTTTCATCTGACCTGATGAACCTGACCGATGAGCAGCAACGCACCTCGTTTCTAGCGCAGGCGCGCTGGCTGGTAGCGCATGGGCAGCGTATAACGAACGATGTGATCTGCTGGCCTGTATCGCTGCCTGTGACTTGCGGGTCTCCAACCAAACAATGCCTCTCAGCGCTTGTCCAGGGCCAGGCTATTTCTGTGCTGGTGAGAGCGTTTGCCCTCATTGGAGAAAGCGACTTTCTTGATTGCGCGAGAAGAGCGCTGCGTACCTTTGAGCGCGATGTCCTGGATGGCGGTGTGAGTACGCCTATGCCAGGCAATGGTCTCTATTTTGAAGAATTTGGCGTCTATCCTGCATCGCATACCCTGGAAGGTATGATTTTTGCCATGCTTGCTCTAGACGACTATCTCAAGCTACAAGATGATGCCAGTTTACTGTCGCTATTTGCGCGAGCGCATGACAGTCTGCATAGCTTCCTGCCTGAGTTTGATACCGGGTACTGGACACGAGTAAACCTGTTAAATCGGCACCTTGCGAATAGCTACCAGCACAAACAGCAGGTCTATCTACTTGAATTGCTGGCTCAGGCCTTGCATTGTGAAATGTGCGGTACTGTTGCCGCGCGCTGGCGTCGTTACTCGCAACGTGTAGCCGCGCGGACGCGCAGGCATATAATGCATGGTGTCTCATCGTTCGCCGGAATTTGTTTACGCCCATTGCAGCAATTGTTGTTCTCTCACCATTCCGCTTTGCAGTTGCGCGATGCATCCATGCTGGCAAAACAGGAACCTCTACGTGTATGCGTTCCCATCACCGCCTTTCCTGTTGCGGGAGGGATGCGGACTGTGGTGTCTTCCATTGCTGATGTTACCAGGGAAATCTGGCATATGGAATACCTGGCGCACCACGTTGGGCCAAACCCTGAGCAGTTGCCAATTCACGGTTTTAGCGTACCTGTTAAAGCGTCCCGGCTTGTGGCTCCCTGGCAATTTCCAGCCGTCTGGCTCTATGCGCTGGCCGGTACCTGCTCACTGGTGAGACTATTACGACGAAACGGGCAATATGCATTCATTCTGCCACAGGATGGTGTTTATACAGCCGCATATACGGCATGTGTGGCGCGCCTGGCTGGTATTCGCGTGGTCTGTATGGACTATGGCAACCTGACTCTTTTGCATAATCCCACCTATAAGAATGAGCGACGCGAGGCATTTGCAGGTAGAAACTGGTTTTATCGTGCAATTGGTCCGGCGCTGCTGAAATGCTACTGGCTCTCACTTGCGTTCTTCACCCGGGTCTCAACACATCTGGTCGATCACTTCTTAATATCTGGTATGGAGGGCGATGGTATTGAAGATCTGTATTGTGACAGACTCGGCGTGCCGCGCAGTCGAGTAACTCGCTATGCCTATATGGTTGACCTGAAGCGGCATCCTATGCTTGATGCGCGCGAAAAAGCGCGCAGGCGTTTAGAATGTAGTATTCCTACCGACGCGCAAATGATTACAATGATTTGCAGATTCGCGCCGGAAAAGGGGGTCGATATTGCGCTTGAGAGTATCAGCCAGATGCTTGCAGCGCTGGAACCGGAGCGACGTGGGCATCTAGTTTTTGTGCTGGCCGGTAATGGACCGCTACAAGAACATATTGAAAAGCAAATCGACGCGCTCGGCTTGCGAGATGTCTGCAAACTTTGGGGTGAAGCCACACCCGAAGATGTCGTAACCCTGCTGAGTATATGTGATATTTTCCTACATACCAGCACGCGCGGGGCATACTATTCGATGACCTTACTCGAAGCGATGGCCTCCGGTTGCGCAATCGTTGCCTCGAACGAACCCCCATTAAACACGCAGTTACTTGCGGATGGGCGAGGGGTCGTTGTGCCAGCAGGGGATGCCGGGCAGACTGCGCGGGCGCTCATCTCCCTGCTTGGAGATGCTGATCGCGGTCGTCAGATGGGAGCCAGTGCCAGAAATTATGTTGCTTGCTATCATAGCCCGAACGCTCTCAGGCAGGTATTACAACGAGCGACTCACTGGTCGGAATTGGGCGTAATTTTGCGTTCGGAGAACACGCTTGAAAATATGCTAGAGGAAACGGACATAGAAACTGGGTTTGAGGTAGTTTCGAAAAGAGGGTTGAAGAATGACAGTAACGGAAACGACATTTGATATCAAGCGCTATTGGGAACAGCGTCTGCAAGAGCACCCTGACATCACAGGCGTTGGTTATTTAGGTTACTCGTTCCAATTCGTGGAACTTTATTATCGTTCGCGGCAGCGCCAGGTGGAAGATGCCCTGCGTCGCTACGGTCTTATCGACCTGGCTGGCCGCTCTGTACTTGACGTTGGAGCAGGAACTGGAATCTGGCTGAATTTCTGGCACCAGCGCGGAATACATCGTATAACTGCTCTGGATTTTGCTCAACCCAGCGTTGATATGCTGAAAACACAATTTCCCGATGACCTGGTTGTCCAGGCAGACGTGAGCGTTACGCCTCTGCCACTTCCCACTACTGAGTGTTTCGATATCATCTCCGCCTTCGAGGTTTTTCTTCATGTACTCGACCGGGCTGCATTAGAGCGCGCGATCTCTAATATGGCAAATCATTGCAAGCCGGGAGGATGGCTCATCATTTCTGATCCAATCGCGCAGGGTAGCGGATATACGCCAGTACGTGCCAGAGCAACATATTGCACCGTGCGCCCACTCTACGAATACGAGGAGGTACTGGCAACGCATGGATTTAGCGTTGAAGCTGTATGTCCCGCCACATGTCTACTCAGTATGCCATTGGAAGCCCCGAATCGACTAACTTTCCGTATATTTTCGATGATGTGGAGAGTGGTTGCTCGCATAGGACGGTCAAGCAGGTTGACCAGGCTGCTGGGGCCATTTCTAATGAAGGCGGATTCTCTTGCCTGCTGTCTTTTTACCAATCACAATGCTCCCGGCTCTAAAATCATTCTTGCTCGCAAGCAGAGCTAATGCTCCTCTCTGAACAGGTACCGGATAACTGGAAAGATCACTGGTGTAATGTTAAGCAATAAACCCGAACGGAGCGAGATACCGACCTATTTAGCTATCGAAAAGGCCGATATCTCTCTTAATCTAACACAACCGCTTCCAATCTTGAGATCTGAGCGTTTAACGGACCCGCCTGGCATGGAAACAGGCTTCGAACAGTCATTATTCGATTACGAAAAGGGATTGAGCTACAACCAGGCTTTTTCTGAAATGCAGACGTGGATTTTGCCCGTCATTGAAATCAACAAGTTCAGGGATGCTGCGCGAAAGCCTGTGAAGATCAGTGATGGAAAAGGGGAAAGCCATACTACGATTCTGCGCAATCTGCTAAAGACATCAGGGATCTATGCAATTGCATCCTATATCTCGCCGTTGCTCTCGTTGATCCTTTCACCATTTTTAGCTCACTCGCTTTCAAAAGCGGATTTTGGCGCGCTGGCAGTCCTCACCACTTTCATTGCTCTGATGGCGGGTATCACACAGATGGGGCTTAGTTCTGCATTTTTTCGTGTCTACGTCTGGGAGTATGAGTCATCGCAAGATCGTTTGAAGGTTATCTCAACAACATTGATGCTGTTATTCCTATTCTCCGGGCCTATTCTGGCGCTATTGATGATTACTATCCCTTTCTTTGTTGGCGTTTTGTTAAATAGCACATCTTACACTGTAGCGTTAAGACTGGCGGCCCTGGCGATTTTTATGCAAAACCTCACTGTTCCAGGTTTTGCCTGGTTACGTGCTGAAAATCGCGCGATGTATTATTCTGCATTAACGGCAGTACAATTGCTCATCACGTTGATAACGACACTACTGCTTGTAGGTAAGCTACAGATGGGGATTGTAGGAGCCTTATTAGCAACGGGCAGTGGTTATGCCATTGTAATTCTCATTACATTGCCAGTAATAGTAGTCCATGCTGGCCTGTCTGCACGTTGGGATATTACCAAAAGTCTTCTCTCTCTGGGTATCCCGACTGTGACAAATTATATTTCGGTCTGGGTACTGCAACTATCAGATCGCTATCTGCTCAGTCGTATGGGGTCGCTTTCAGTAACGGCAAGCTACGCTGTCGCGTACAGTCTGGGTGGCATACTGTCGTCCGTCATCATTGCGCCATTCTCATTGGCCTGGCCTACTACTATGCTGACTATAGCTGAAAGAAAAGATGCTCCTCAGATTTTCCGCCAGGTCTTTCGCTGGTTTGTGCTGGTATTGTTACTGGGCGCTTTTGGGTTATCGCTGCTGAGTGTGGTTATGCTTCACTTGCTCTTCCCTTCGGGATATAATGCGGCGACACCCATCATTCCGGTTATTACCCTGTCAATCGTCTTTTATGGCACTTACATTGTTTTTACTGTAGGCATAGGAATAACACGCAAGACCTGGTTGGTAGTAATATTCACTACTTTTTCAGCACTAATAAATCTCGGCCTCAATCTGGTTTTGATACGACTTTTTGGCTCGATGGGCGCGGCTTTTTCGACACTGGTTGCTTATATTGCACTTGCTGCTGTCACCTACTTTGCCAACCAGCGCATTTATCCCATTCCTTTTGAAATCGGCCTGTTTGCTGTTGCTCTACTGGTTGGTATTACATTATTCGAAACCAGCGCCTTCATCACTCAAAACTGGAGTCTGTTCGCATCTCTGGCTCTCCATTTCGTATCTTTCTGTGTGTATGGAGTATGCCTTGCGTTTCTGGGGAAATTCGCCAGTTGGAGAACACAAGGCATACTGGTAGTGGGCAATATGGAAAGGTTGTCTGAAAATGAATAACGAAACTCCTCCTGGTATGGTGAAAAAAGCGGAGACACAGCATTCAAAAGAGGCTGTTAGAGTATGTATGCATGTGCGTGGCGTAGTTCGTACTGATGGGAGGGTTCTACGCGAGGCCAGGGCGCTTATTGAGGCCGGTTTCAGTGTCACTATTCTTGATATTGAGAAAGACCTTACGTGTCCGGCTGAGGAAGAGATTGATGGTATTCAGGTAAAACATATCGTGAAACCAGCCTGGTTTATGCATTCAAGTTCTCGGCCCAGGAAATTTGTCAGATCGATTGGAAAAATTGTTTATAGCGCTTTGCAGCTTATCAAAATGCCTGCCGACATTTATCACGCGCATGATATGACTGCGTTGCCAGCGTCTTATCTTGCTGCATGTGTGCGTCGAAAACCACTTGTTTTTGATGCGCACGAGTGGCCTTTGAATGAACTGCGTGGCACAAAGAAAAGGTGGCTCCTTGCGCTTTCGACACGCCTGCTGTCAATTATTCTCCATCGCTGTGCGGGAATTATTACTGTCTCTTCACCCATTGCGCAGGAGATTTGCCGTCGCTTCCATGTAGCCCATGTCTCACTCGTTCGCAATATTCTGGCCTATCAGACCCCTCTGAAAAGTAACAGACTACATCACTGTTCCGGCATCAGTCCAGAGAAGCGTATAGTTCTCTATCAAGGTAATTTGCAGGAAGATAGAGGTCTGGATACTCTTGTACGGGCGGCAGCATTCCTCGATGAGGATAATATGATTGTACTCATGGGTAAAGCTATTGGAGCGACGCAAGCCCAACTTGAAGCTCTTATCGCAGACGAGGGCGTTGCTGATCGCGTCAAAATTCTCCCACCAGCCTCCTATGCCAGTCTTCTAGAATGGACAGCCTCCGCCGATATGGGTGTCATCATCAACTCTCCTGACCACTCATTCAATGTGCGTATGAGTCTGCCAAACAAGCTTTTTGAATATTTGATGGCTGGCCTACCGGTACTCGCTTCACCGCTTGATGCCGTTGCACAGCTTATCAGGAGCTACGATGTCGGGCACGTTTTACTTTCACTGACTCCAGCAGAGGTGGGCGCGACGATCAATAGCCTCCTGGTGGATCGAGCTGCTCTCTCCCGGTGGAGCGATAACGCGAGAGACGCAGTACGACGCGATCTCTGCTGGGAAAAGGAAAGCCAGCATCTTATTCACCTCTACCAGTCAATTTTGACGAGGCAGAATGAGGAGATTTCTGACCGCCATTACGCAAAAACAGTATAGGAGAAACATGATGCGCATTTTACAGGTGAATCAGATCAACCAGGTGGCCTATATCTATGGCGATGGACTTGTGCAACGTGGACATGATGTGGAAGTGTACGAGCCAAGTCTTATTGGTGGTAGAGCGCCGTTGCCTGTAAAGCTAGCTTTGATGCCCTGGCGTGTATTAGACATGCGCCGTATAGTTGGCAAACTCAACCAGAAGTACTTTGACATCGTACATATTCACTGGGCCAGCTATGGTCTGCCTGGCATGGCAAGTCGTATACCATACATTGTGCATTGTCATGGAGATGATGTACGTTTCCGTTTGCAACATCCCCTGTTTCGAGCAATGATGAAACCTGTTTTGCGACGCGCTGCCGCTGTTTTGTGTATTACACCCGACCTCTTGCCTGTCGTTCGATCAGTGCGCCCCGATGCTTATTTCTTCCCAGGTCCGGTAGATACAGACTTTTATGCATCTTCAGAAACTGACCAATTGGATAAATCGCGTCCCTGGACTGTTTTGCTATTCGCGCGTCTTGATCCAAATAAAGGACCCGAGGTTGCTACTAAGGGAATCGCGCGGTTTGCATGGCGTCATCCAGAGGTTCGTGTACAATTGCTCGATTGGGGTAGCAGGAGGGACTACTTCAAGCGGCTCTATAGCGGTCGCTTTGATTTTGTTCCACGAACTCCTCAAAAGGAGGCGCGACGTTTGATCCTGTCTGCTGATGTTATTGTCGGACAATTCGCTGGAGGAGCATTAGGACTGTCGGAGTTGCAGGCAATGAGTTGCGCAAAGCCGCTTATTTGCTCATCCCGCTATGATGAAGCGTATCCTGCTGCGCCTCCTCTCCGTCGGGCCTCTACGCCAGAAGAGATTGATGCCCACCTCGAGAACCTCTATCAACGTCCTGAAGCAGGCCCCGCTCTTGGGTTAAAGTCGCGGGAGTGGGTCATCGAAAATCATAACTATAAGTTGCTTGCCACAAAGCTTGAGGCTTGCTATAAATCAATCCTTGCTAGCTATTGATAGATTTCCAATGGGCATCCCAAATATCTCCATCCAGCGATCGAACACGAACAGGCGAAATAGTGCTTGACCTGGCTCCGGGCGTTTTTTCTGTAACTGCCATACCTGCTCCGCCAGGCGCGTAACATCCGCGCGTTCGACTAAATCCCAGAGTGGGCGATCCTGGCGCAACCAGTTCTCTAAAGTTGGCCGCAAAGGGCCGCTCAACCATTTGTCCTGGGGAACCTCAAAGGCAAACTTTGAGCGCCTGCTGAAAATCTTGTGAGGAAGCGTGTCTTGCAGTCCCAGGCGCAGCGGCCATTTTGTCCAGCCGCGATGATAGAGCGTGGCTGGCGCGAATGAAAGACACAGTTCGATCAGTTCGTGGTCAAGAAATGGATAGCGGCTCTCGACAGAGAAGGCCATCGAGTTGCGATCATCCCATTTGAGCAGGCGCGGGAGGGAAAAGGAACGGATTTCCTGCACACGCAAGTCTCCCTCCCGCAGTGCCATCACTTTTTGGAGATGAGAGAGAGTATCTGGCTTGCGGCGCAGGCGCACAAACTCGTCCGGCTTGCTGCGCGCGCGATAGCGCCTGAGCATAACTGGAATCTGGCTTAGCAATGCCGGGTTGCCCCCTTTCAAGGCCGCTCCGCCGAAGTGTCGCAGGAGCGACAGCAGGCGTCCCTGCTGCGCGAGTTGGCGCAGGTAGAGGAAATAGAATTGCCAGTAGCCTGATAGAATTTCATCGCAGCCTTGCCCATTCAGCGTGACAGGCACACCGGTCTGGCGCGTGAGACGGGCAATGCAATAACTGGCATAGATTGACAGGCTACCGATTGGCTCATCATGAATACGCAAGAAGTGATCCATTTCCTCAAGAAAGGTACGCGCATCAGCCGTTACAAAGTGGGGCGTAGACCGAATACTGGAGGTGACTGCATCGACATATGAGCGTTCATCCAGGGGATCGCCGGGGAAGGTCGAAGTAAACGTATGCAAGGTTGAAGCCTGACTGGCATTGATCTCGTTGACGAGCATAGCAATGGCGCTTGAGTCCATTCCTCCGCTTAACGCGCAACCTACCGGAACATCGCTGCGCAGGCGCAGGCGCACACTTTCGCGTAGTTTGGCGGCGAATAATCGTCCGGCTTCACGCGGGTCGGTGACAGCTATTTGTACACGCTCAGGATGCCAGTAGCTTTGCGGGGTGGAGAGCGCAAGCGTGTCAAGAGAGATGGTGATGTAACATCCCTCCGGCACGGGACAGACATCCTGGAAGAAGCTGCTCTGCTGGTCTTCGTAACCGGTGCGCAGGTACTCGCTGGCAATAGCGTAGTTCATGCGCGGCACAAACCCTGGCATATGCAGGAATTGTTTGATTTCGGAGGCGATGGCAACCATCCCCCGACTTTGCCATGTGTAGAGCGGCTTGATGCCCGGCCTGTCGCGGGAGATGATTACGGCATTGCGTGTCATGTCGAAGAGAATAAGCCCCCACATACCTCTGAAACGCTGAAAACAATCAGTTCCCCATTGCGCATACGCGGCCAGGATTACCTCTGTGTCAGAGCCTGAACGAAATCCATGTCCCAGCTTTTCAAGTTCGGCGCGTATCTCCACATAATTGAAGACTTCACCGTTATAGGTAATCCAGAACTTGCCCTGGTAACTCATGGGCATATGACCCGCCGGACTCAAATCCAGTATCGAGAGCCGGCGCGAGCCGAGCGCGACTTGCCAGCCGCTCTGTTCTCTGCTATCAGTTTCCCAACACGTATCATTGTTAGAGAAAAACAACGTGCCTTCGTCGTCGGGGCCGCGATGGCTAATTTCAGTAGTCATGCTTGCCAGTGTCCCGGCAGGCACGCAGGCGTTGAAATCCTTGAGTATCCCCACAATACCACACATACTATCTCTCCCAACCTCAAGTAACAAAGGGCAATGTTTGCCCTTCATAATTTAGCGCAATCAATCAGAATCACATACAGTGGCTCTCCAGGTAATTATACCGAGAGACAAAAATATATACATGCATATATTTCATAAGACCGGGCCGGTTTTGAAACATGCATCCATTTCATCTATCTTATTCCTGCTTGCAAGAAGAGGTTTTGGGCTAGATAAGCTTCCAGCCGGAGAGCGCCAGTACGACCGCCAGGATGGGGCGCATAATGCGATCGGGGATGTATTTGCTGAGCCTGCTGCCCAGGAATACACCGGGGAGGGAGCCGAGCAATAAGAGGCCAACCAATCGCCAGTCGATGGTGCCTGCGCTAAAATAGACCAGCGTAGCCGCGATATGCAACATGACGGCGTGCGAGATGTCGGTGCCAACCAGTTCTTTCGAGGCCAGGCGGGGGAAGAGGAAGGCCAGCGCAACGATGATGAGCGTGCCGCTACCTACCGAAGTCAAACCGACCAGTAGGCCAACGATTGCGCCAATCAGGGCTGTTACCAGAGGGCGATAGCGCGTATGCCAGCGAGAAACAGGTTCGGCGGGCGTGGGTTTGCCAGACAGGGCGGCCTGCTTCGCTTCCTCCAGTTGTTTGCGTTCGACGCGCCGCATGATGAACGGTTTGGCAACCAGCAGGATGGCAACCAGCACCAGCGTGAAACCGATGCTATGTACGATCATGTCGTTGATGGCGTTGCCCAGGCGCCTGTGCATATATTGCACGGTGATGACGCCGGCGATGGTACCTGGAACGCTGCCGCAGGCCAGCCAGAGGGCGATTTTGATATTCACGCTTCTCTGGCGGAAATGCACGATGGAACCCAGCGCCTTCGTCACGGCTGAATAGGCGTTATCGGTGCCGACAGCCCAGACAGGTGGCACTTTGAGGACGAGAATCATGATTGGAGCCAGCAATGCCCCGCCGCCCATGCCCGTTAGACCAACCAGAAAACCGATAAACAGGCCGATGATCGATACGCGATAATCCAATCTGGCACCTCTATACGCTTCTCTTGAATATGCGACGCTACCTAATGAACATTGCCAATCAAGATCACTCATACCTTGTCATCCTGAGCGAAGCGAAGGATCTCTCGCTGCACACAGACCTTCGCTTCGCTCAGGATGACAAGATCGATCCTGTTCAGAAATATTCAACAGAATCATTGAAACGGCAGTTACATTTACAAAAGAGAGCATACCATGCATGCCTGCTATGGTCAAGGATAAACTGGTTAAAATTCAGCAAAGTGAGGTTGATATTTCTTAACCTGAAGATGACATATATTTCTTTATACAAGATAATGCAATCGGTATCCCTCAGTAAATCGAAACAATTGTTACAAGAATGCTCGCTCGTAAAGCTAAAGTTCCCGCTGTTTTAACGCTTGCTGATATATAGAAATATCGGCACTTTATGAGGCTTGTATATGCATATGTGTTTTCCTTAACCGGAAGACGATAAAGCTTTATCAATTCTTAACGACTTGTCAACCACAACGCAACCGGTTAGAGGTAAGATTGTTCGCAGGGGGAAAGCCACATGGGGGATGTCCTGGGGGGGACACGTAGTGGCTCAGCATAAGGGTCATTGTACCGGGGGACGGCGAGGATAGTGATTTCCTTTTCCTTGCCGCTCAAGCGCCAGAAAGCAGATGCTAAAATCGCTTTCCGGCGCTTTTGTATTTCATGCTGCCCTCTTGTTCGTGAAGAGTGACAAAGGTGTCAATGAGGTCTAGATTTCGTCTATGCCCTCTTCGAGCAGGGCGCGTTTGAGGTGGTTCAGACCCAGGCGCATACGCGCTTTGACCGTTCCCAGGGGTGTTTGTGTTCCCTCGGCAATTTCGGTATGGGTCCAACCCTGAAAATAAGCCAGTTCAATGACCATGCGCTGCTCGGTGGGTATTTTCATGAGGGCTGTCCGCACCTGCGAGCTTTGGATGGAACGCCACGCCTCGTCCCATACATCAGAAACGGAGGTTGTTTCATCGAGTTCGATTTCTTCTAATGGCGCTTCCTGCATACTGGAACGCCTGCGCACGCGGCGCAGGTGATCGATAGCGCGATGATGTAAGATAGAAATAAGCCAGCTACGCGCTGCCCCTGCCTGTGGGGAATATGAGGTAGAGCGTTTCCATACCGAGAGAAACGCATCTTGCAGAAGGTCTTCGGCAATCTGATGATCGGCCACCATGCGGTACGCCAGCGAATACAGGATACGGCTGTAACGCTGGTACAGCGAATCCATAGCCCAGACTGCTCCACCCGCGATTGCTTTCAGCAGAGCCTCGTCACTGAGTTCGTCGGGGGAATTTCCGTCCTCAAATGCTTGCATAGTAACCTTCTTTAACAATTGGTTCATCATAGTCTACGACATAAAGGGGTAATTAGATCAGTCCTTTTTGCATATGTGAAAACAATGTAATAAATCTGTTATCATGGTATAAATATCAATTGAAAGGCAGGTAGACTCATGGAAGATCATTTTCCCAGCTGGTATCCGGTACAGATTCGTTTTCGTGACCTCGACCCATTAGCCCATGTCAATAACACGGTGTATTTCATCTATTTCGAGGAGGCACGAAGCCATTATCTCAACCAGCTTGATCGCTGGCTGAAACAATGGCCCTCGGAAGAAGAAGACCAGTATAAAGAGGACAATCCTCGTATCCAGACGGGGCCGCGCGGCCACCGCTACGGCATGTTGGTAAAAGAGATCACCTGTACGTATACTCTCCCCCTGGTGCGTGGAGATATAGTAGAGGTTGGCGTGCGCGTCGCTAAAGTTGGCCGGACCAGCTATATCATGGAGCATGTGATACGCGATACACAGGAACACGAGCGAGTTTTCGCCACCGGAAGATCAGTGATGGTGTGGACCAATTACCACACCGGGCGACCGCATCCTATTCCGCCTTCCTTACGTTTTGCCTTCGAACAGATGGAGAACAAAATCTTTCCTGTGCCAGAACAAAGCGGATAGCGGATTTTTGCTCTTGTTAGAAATACCTGTCAAATGAGTAATCCGTTTTTTATGTTTTGACGTAGTACGAAGTATCGGGCTACAAAGGGGGGAATGGCGATCGGCCCGGCCAAACGGTGATCGCTCCATATCGCGGGTTTATCGTCCAATGTAGCCTATGGAGCGAGTCATTCTTTTTACACTCCTTCTCTGGTTCCTGGAAAGTCCTGTTCCACGCTATGGGGGTGCTGGAACAGGGCTTTCATCCTATCCTGGGCTGTAGTATGTGTGGTCACATGACCAGCGATCAAAACAGCTTCCCCTGTTCCACCTCTTTGCTCTGGTCTGGCGTTTCCCATATCAGGGGCGGCAGACCGGCCAGCTTTTGCACGCGATGATACAGATTGCGGCAAATGGCGGGAGAATGCACTTCAAATGGGCAGTGGCAGAACACATACAGCGTCAAACCTTGCTGTAGCCATTGGGCGAACTGCTTTGCCCAGTTTTCGAGCAATGCGTCATTCATGTCCATACGAGGATGCCCGATATAGCGTATAAAGGCGAAATTCGTCGTGATTGCTATCTGAACAGGTAAATCGGGTTTGCGTTCGCGCGCCTGGAGAATTTGCTGCTCTCCGGCTGGACCTGTACGGATCGCGCGGGTATCCATTATGACGCGAGCGACTTTGTGGTCTTCAAGCAGTTTATTCAGATGTGCGCTGGATGGTTGCTGGTAAAACAAAGGATGGCGCACCTCGACCGCTAAAGGCAAATCCACCGGCCACTCTGCCAGAAACGCCTGTAGTTGCTCAATATGCGCGGGCGCGAACGAGGGCGGAAGTTGGAGAAAAAATGGTCCCAGACGTTCTTGTAGAGGGCGCATTCGCTCAATAAATGCTGGTAAACCGCTGTTCTTGCTTTCAATGTATGCAGCATGGCTGATCGCGCGAGGGATTTTGAAGCAGAAGCGGAACGTTTCGGGGGTCTGAGCGCGCCAGTGAGCAACCGTCTCGGCAGAGGGTGTGGCATAGAAAGTAGTATTGCCCTCGACGGTACTCAGACGCCGGCTATATAAGCGCAAAAAATCGCTTTGCGGCGTGCGCGGTGGGAAGAACGGACCGACCCACTCTTTGTATCCCCACATGGGGCATCCAATATAGAACATGCATTTTCCTCCTGATCTATCTCAATCGTAGTCGTATTTGTGTCATCTTCGCCTGAAAAGCTGAAAAATCCCCTTATATTTATGCACAAACCGGCTCCAAAATGTTATAATTGCTGGCGTTGATACACAAGGCTCTCTTTTAGGCAATATCCACTGTAGATTTCTCCTTGTAAGCGGTCGTTCTGGTAACATAAAGGACTTGCGGTATCAATGGCGGTCATCACAGCTCCAGAAATCGAACGCATCGAAGAGATTGATGCTCCCACTACAGAAACGCAGACGCTGAGAGAACGCGGCGGCTGGTCATTGCGCCCTCAGCCGCGCATCGGACTTGATCTTGGCAGCGACGAGGATTTGCTGATGATCGAGAATATGACCAACATGCGCTGGATGATTTATCACAATTACCATTGCCTGGGTATTATCGATGTTAATGAACTACTGGTCTTTCACATCCATAAACACGGCACACTCAGCGCACGCCCTTACAACCCTACAACGGGTGATGCTGTCGAATACCTCTCGTTTCCCCTCACCTACGATATAGCCTACATGCATATCTACCGTCGCCATATCAGCAAGGGCGTAGAAATCTACGATCTGCGCGTGGCCTGAAACTCTAGTACTTTTCTCACATCTCCTCATTCATATCCCAAAATGTTTCGTCGTGCTTCGTTTCATTAAATGAATGGTTGGGTTCAAAGAACACGTAAACGGTTCGGTTAAGGTTGTGAAAGCGGGGATAGGACAATCTGGCTGTATCTGCCCATTTATTCGTGTTCTGCGCTTTAACTAAGCTATACTTGGGTGTGGATAACCACTTATTTTAGTTACTGTAGTGAGGAGTTGTATGCTTTCGACCATCGTTACAGTTCTTTTAGTTTGTGTGATGCTATCGATCATCGTTGGTTTTATGCTGAGCGCGCTGCGCTTGCACAGACGCCAGGTACGTACCTTACAAGCTCAAGCTCAAGCTCAAACAAGCGCTCTTCGTATCTCTGCTATCTTACCCGCGCTCAATACGATGCCCTCGGACGCTCAGCAACAAACGCTGCCTCTGGCTTTGCCCGCTTCCTGGTTTCGCCGTAGTCGCACGCTGATATCCCTGGCATTGCTGCTTATGGTGTTACTCACCCTGTTTTTGCAGAGCGGCCTGGCCGACGGCGCGTTTCATGCCATTGCTAATGGCCTCGGATTCAATACCTCGCAGCATCTGGCGGGTTTTGATATAAACACCTCGCTGCCACCTATTCCATTCTCGGCTTCCGCCAACGTGGTGCGCGTCGATTCTGCCGCGCGTAACCAGTACTATAATGATTATCAATGGCAGACCTGGTCCTACTCCTCGTGTTCAGGCATTTCAATGGAGATGGTTATCAACGCCTATGGGCACAACTATATAGCATCCGATTTTTTGCAGAAGGAATCATCGCTCGGTGTGTGGAATGTCTATGATGGGCTGACCGGAGGCGAGCCTGCTATTGCTCAGACAGCCGCTTATTTTGGCTTTAAGGCTTTGTCCAACCCACCGAGAACGCTACAAGCTCTGATCTATACGGTGAACAAAGGCTACCCCGTAATCGTTGGCAACCCCGGTCATATTATGGTTGTGCGCGGCGGCGACGATAACTACATCTACGTAGATGACTCTTCGCCCGCCAATCGCAACGCTATGACGTACGCGCAATTTCTCTCGTGGTGGGATGGTTTTAGTGTCGTGTTGGTACCGAACTAAGCTTTTTAACAAATCATCGCTTTTACCGGGGTTTGCACAAGGACGCATCATGCCTTCTGGTTGTATGAAATAATCCGCGCCTTATAATTTGAGCCGCGACAAAATCTCAGTGTGCAGAGTTTTTGTGCTGGACACGGCGATAGAATAGCCCTCTTGCAGTGTCTCCACGGGACGGAGTGGCTTTCCCTCGTGATCGCTGACAATCCCGCCAGCTTCGAGGACAATGCTGGTGGAAGCTAAAAACGATTCGGCGGTAATGACATCTCCTACATCCACGTAGGCATCATACGCGCCATTTGCCACATACACTATATCCATTGCCGAACTACCTGAACGTCGCACATTTCCCGCCGGCGGCGAATCAATGAGCAGGCGACGCAAAGCGTCTCTATTGCGACCATCCAGGTTTATGCCCAGGAGGCATTCTTTCAGCCGTTTCGTCTCGCTCACCTGACAGCGTTTACCATTGCAGAACGCCCCACCCCCGCGACTGGCCTCATAAACCGTGCCGCTAAAAAGTTCTCCCACTAAGGCCCACTGGACGTTTTGAGATGTAATGGGGTCGTCTATAGATAGGACTGCCAGCGCGACCGAGGCTGTCATAATGCCGCGCTGAACGTTGGTCGAGCCATCCACCGGATCGATCACAATGCGATAGGGAGGATTCGGGCTGGTTGTGAACGGTGGTCTTTCCTCAGTAATAACCTCGAAACCATGCCCGCTCTCGATTAACCCGCTAATGATGATGTCTTCTGCCTCCCGGTCGAAGCGCATGGTTGTATGTTCAGATGAAGCGGAAAATACTCCTTGTGGGCTGAATGAATCAGAATGCATATAGCCGCGCACCTGCCGGAATACCTGTTGTAACAATTCTAACATGTTTGCACTATCTTCACTTTATCTTGATGTTGTAGGCAGGCAAAAAGAATTTCGCCCCTCAGCCACGTTTCTCTTATCCCACAACGATTACGAAGGATTATGAATATTCATTTCTCTGTTCGTCTGCCCGATTATATCATATGACACGATACTATTCGGGTCAGCGGCGGAATCCGCAACGCGCTGTACGACAAATGGGCTGAGAAACTTTGCCGTTAACAACCGCGCGCGAGTTGTGGTAATTGCCAGTTCGCTTTGATCGCAAGCGATCCAGCGGCGTCCGAGTTGTTGAGCGATGGTGGGGGTGACACCACTGCCGCAGAAACAATCCAGGATGAGATCATGTTCTTCCGACGAGGCTAAAATGATACGTTCGATAAGCGCGGCCGGTTTTTGTGTGGCATAGCCGTTGCGCTCCGGGTCTTTCTGATGCAGGTGGCTAATGTCGCTCCATACATCAGATGGTGTCATGAGCGAGTCTTCGTCATAGCTATACGTGCGTCCATTTGACGAAATCGTCCACATTACACGCCCCTCGGCATTTACTTCTTTGCGCATATGGTTGCGTTTGTCCGCGCCGCGTCGTTCGCCGATACGCTCCGCGTGAAAGCAATACTGAGAGGATTTCGTATAAAACAAAATAGTATCATGTTTGCGAGCAAAGTGTTTGCGCGCGCGCCCGCCCGACTGGTAATGCCAGATAATCTCATTTTTGAAGCCCGCGCCCCCGGCGTTGGCGTTAAAACCAAAGACTTCATCTAGTAACACCTTTGCATAATGGGTCACGCGCCAATCGAGGTGTACGTAGAGGCTGCCAGTAGGAGCTAGCAAGCGGTGTAACGACACAAAAGCTTCATATAGCCATTGGAGATAGACATCAAAATCACTGTCCCATTTGTCGCTGTAAGCCATTTGCTGGCCGCTTTTGAAATCGCGCCCGGTCATAAACGGAGGATCAATGTAGATGAGGTTAATCTTTCCTGCAAATTCAGGCAATAATGCCGGTAAAACGTGCTGTTTATCTCCAAAAATAAGGCGGTTCTGCCATGTATGAGCAGGGGAGGGTATATTGCCAGATTGTGGAATAGCAGGCTGAGGCGTAATGGACTCGGTGGTCATGAGCATCTTTGAGGTCGGGAGAATCGCGCCAGAGTCGCTAACAGTTTCAAGAGCTTCGCTTGCGGGATTGGATTTCCTCTTCCAGAATAACTCAGGCATATCTACTACTCTATTGTGTTGCTGTTATCAGTCACTTTTACATAATCATCAGCTTGCATGATAAGCTCTATGCATGGCCCTGTCAATATTTTTAGCACGTAGCCCAAATGGCCCACCCTAATTCCCCATCAGAGACACGTTGGTATATCTTGATATATACCAGATATGCTGATTTGATGGGAGGTAGAGATTGTAATGATGAGTAACCGCTATTTCAAACTACTGGTTTCCATAACGATGCTATTTGCTGTTGGTACGCTCGTGTCCTGTGGAGCGTCCGGGGTTGGCGCTATTCCCAGTGGGACACCAAGCCTGGGGAATGGCACGTTGGCGGTAATTCCTTCACCCAGTCCGACGAAACAGAGTATCCCGCCGGCTTCGCCTGCGGCGCTGAGTGGGACGTATGCTTTTGTGCGTAACAATCAACTCTGGCTGGCTTTGCATGGAGCGAAACCGGCGCAGGCAACCTCGTTTGATTATAGCAACTTGCCAGATGTATCGTGGCACCAACCGTTATGGTCGCCGGGGGATGGCTCAGTCGCGTTCATTATGAATGCGCGACCTGTCGGTGAGGGCGGCGGAGGCTGTCCCGCGCCAGATTATGGCGCGAATGGCGCGTTATATATACTGAATGCCAGCACGATGCAGTCGACACAGGTAATGGTGCCAGCCGACAAAAGTGATCCGCTTGCGAGCAGCCCGCACAATGGTTACTGGCAATATATGTTCTGGCAGGATGCGACACATTTACTGGCATGGTATAATGGCGTCGTCGGTAAAACGAGCAATACGGCGGGTTTGTACCGTTACGATACTGGCAAGCATATACTCTCGCAGGTCATTTCGCTCGCTCAACTGGGGGTGTCTACGCTGTTCAACGCTCAGCAGAATGCACCTCTGATGTTGTCGATGCGTTACAGCAGTGGTCAACTGTATTATCAGGTGGTTGCGCATCCTTTCACGCAGCAGAGTCAATTGACCATCTATCGTCATGTGGTCGATCAACCCGCGCTGGCAAGCGTTAAGGTGCTGGATATGGGGAGCGAA
Organism: Ktedonobacteraceae bacterium; assembly: GCA_035716135.1. Lineage (GTDB taxonomy): Bacteria > Chloroflexota > Ktedonobacteria > Ktedonobacterales > Ktedonobacteraceae > CF-113. The sequence goes on along the minus strand of DASTKD010000093.1, from coordinate 1,217 downwards.
GCGTGGTGCGGATCGCAGCAGAGCAACACTTTTACTAATCCTGGCTGGGATGTCTCGCTCGATGGTCAACAACTGGCGGCACAGATGGTGCAAACAGGTAATGCGAATGCGCCAACCAGCAGTATTGAAACGCTCAATATGCCTGACAACACCACAACGGGATTACTGGCGCAGTTGCCGCCTGCCATGCTTGCGCATGACCTGGTCTTGACGTGGGGACCTGATAGTCAATCACTTGTGGCGAGCGAGGCTCATCTGCTCAGCCATGATGGGCCGTATAGCGCGACGCTGGCTAATCCCGCCATGACGCAGGCATATGCCCCAGGCGCGGCGGGTCTGGCTGCCTGGAAGACGGATAGTTCCGCTTTTACATTGCAGAGTACCGATATGAGCGATGTGACTGGCGCTGGACAAATATACCTGTTTAACACTGGCGATACGCAGGGACAACTCCTATTGACGAACACGCGAAACTTCGTTTGGGGATAACTCATGTCAGGATTTTTATTGACGGTACTCTGCCTGATTTCCTACGGCTGCGGGCTGGCGGTGTTACTTAAAGTAACGCCCATGCTGGTAAAACGCAAGTTTGATGATGTCTTTTTCATGGGGCTGGCAGCTGCCGTGATTATCGGCAGCCTGCTGGTCTTTGCTCCAATTGGTATTCTGTTTAGTTTTTTCAATAGCGCATTCGCGGTGCGTACTCTAGATGTAATCATGCTGTTGGGTATCGCGGTTGTGGCGCTACGCATCACCTACAGGTGTTTCCGCCCGTCTTATAAAATGGAAGTTATCCGCGTCTCAGGTATCCTGACTGGAAGCTATTATCTCCTCGTGCTGGGGCTAACTGCCTATGCACTCGTGTTGATGTTCGTACAAGCATAATAGAGAAGTCTACACAAAACGCTCAAACCATGCGACCGTGCGGCGCAGGCGATCAATGCGCTGTTGCGGGGTGCCATAATCCGGCCAGTCGATCAGGTGACTGGCATCTGGATAGCGCACAAGCTCGACCGTATGTTGACGTTTGCGCAGCACTACAAAAAGCTGTAACGACTCGCTAAAGGGGCAGCGTAGATCATTTTCAGAGTGCAGGAGCAGCAAAGGTGTTGTGATCTTATCAGCGAAAGTCAGGGCGGAGCAACTGCGGCGCAGCGTGTCAGCGTCCCTGTCATCGCTACCGATGCCCAGGTCAAACCAGACAGTTTGATCGCTAA